>NZ_JBBCQL010000038.1:0-27339 GCF_037149975.1 Chryseobacterium sp. VD8
AATTAATGTCGATGATGAAGTATGATGCTTCCACAATGGGAAATCACGATTTTGATAATGGACTGAATGGTTTTTTAAAGGTGTTACCCAATGCAAAATTCCCTTTCATCTGTTCAAATTACGATTTCAAAAATACAGTTCTGGACGGGAAAACTTCTCCTTACAAGATTTTCGATAAAAACGGAATCAAAGTTGGAATTTTCGGAGTGGGCATTCAGCTGGATGGACTGGTCGGTAAAAAACAATACGGAGAAACTGTTTATTCCGATCCTGTGGATGTTGCCCAGCATTACTCAAACTTCCTGAAAAACGAACAAAAATGTGATCTTGTCATCTGCCTTTCACACATAGGCTACGATTACAAAGACGAACCCAATAAAATAAGTGATAAAATCTTAGCTGCCCAGACAGAAAATATTGATATTATCTTGGGCGGTCATACCCATACCTTCCTGCCGGAACCTCAGACTTTTACCAACAGAGCGGGTAAAAATGTTCTGGTAAATCAGGTAGGATGGGCAGGTCTTCTGCTCGGCAGAATAGATTTCTTTTTTGATACTAATAAAAATGTAAAACATATTTCCTGGAATAATCAGGTAATAGACAGCAGCATAAAAGCATAAGCATGAAAAAACTTTCTTTAATCTCTCTTGGTATTTTAGCATCCCTGCAAGTTGCACATGCACAGACTATTTCTTCAAAAAAATGGGCAGATTTATTTTCCTATAATAATATTCTTGCCATGAAAGAAGATAACGGAAAAATAGTTGCAGCGGCAGACAGCGGGATTTTTTATTATACCATTTCTACCGGCGAAATTACCAAACTTTCTAAGGCAAACGGTTTACATGAGGTTAAAGTTTCGGCTTTTGATTATAATCCACAGAATAAAATCGGACTGTTAGGTTATCAAAACGGTTCACTGGATATAATCACTCCGGATGGGATTACTTATGTTGTAGATATTCCTATTGCAACAGGATACAACGGAAGCAAAAAAATCAATCATATATCAATTACCGGCGATCTTGCTGTGATTTCTGTAGGATATGGAGTCTCAATTTTCGATTTAAAAAAGAAAGAATTTAAGGATTCAGCATTCTTTTTATCAGGAGGCGTTTATCAGGCGAGTAATGAAGCTACTATTTTCGGAAATAAAGTTTTTTCTGTTACCAATACCGGTCTTAGAAGCCATGAAATGAATACCACTTTTCCTGTCTTTTCAACATGGACTACGGAATTGCCGGGCTCATTCAGCCATATAGATTCTGAAGGAGTATTAAGTTTTTCTTCCGGAAATACAGCCTATCTTTATAATAACGGAACTCCGACTGCTCTGTCACAATCATTCACTAATGTACGTGATCTAGTTGTTACAAATAACAATATTGTCGTTACAGATGCGAGCAGAGTGTATACATTCAGTACCAACGGAACTTTCAACGGAAATGTAACTTTCGGAGAAGAGTGCAATACTGCAACAACGGTTGGAAGCAGTGTTTATGGAGGAACTGCCTTTTCAGGAATTAAAAATGAAGGAGGGAATACTTTCAAGCCGGATGGTCCTTATCTCAATTATGCCTACAAAATAAGCCTCTATGGTGAAAATCAGATTTTGGTTTCAACAGGAGGAAGAGAATCTCGATTTAATACCGCAATTATCAATCCAAAAAATCCAGGATTTTATTATTTTGACGGAATGAGCTGGATATATCCTTCATATTTTAAAGGCAACTCTACAATTTTCAATGTTCTGGACGTGGTAGCAGATCCAGTAAATCCAACGGATGTATTCTTTACAAACTATATGCTCAATGGATCCCGCGGAATTTATAAAATGAAATACAATGCAGGAATCAAAGATTTTACTTTAGTCAAAAGTTATGATTTAGGAACCACCAATATCTTCACAAGACGACCTGTAGGTTTAATCTTTGATGATTCCAATAATCTGTTTGCTTCTATAGCTTTCTCTGGTGATGGTGCTGCACTTGGGCCTTATACTGCTATCGGAGCTTATGACAGAACAAGTGATGATTTTGTGATAAAAAACACAACTTCTCAATTTGGAGCGGCACAAAAAGCTTTATATAGTGAAGGACTTCTTTTTATTCCTACGCCGCGAACTAATAATTTTATAGCGTATGATACAAAGAAAACGCAAAGTACATCGGACGATACTGCCTATATTTTAACCCAGCCCAATGGCTTCCCGACCACAGCAAATGGAACGATTTCTGTAGCTGTCGATAAATCGGGGGACGCATGGATTGGTACAGATGTGGGATTAAGAGTTCTTTCTAATGCTGTTTCAGCAATAAAAACCCCTTCTACAGCAAAGATGGAACCTATCATCATAGAACAGAACGGATTGGGAGAAGAACTCTTCAGAGACGGACAGATTTTACAGATCGAAGTAGATGCCGGAGATCATAAGTGGGTTTCGGTTGACGGCGGCGGAGTGTATTATCTTTCTGCTGATGGACAGCAGACGATTAAACATTTTACCAAAGAAAATTCTCCACTCCCAACAAATACAATTACGGACATTAAGGTTGATAAAAAAACTGGAAAAGTATATTTTGTTTCTTATGACGGAATTGTGACGTATCAGGGAGATGTTGCCGATGTAACATCAAATTTTGGAAACGTTCTGGTATATCCAAACCCTGTAGTTTATTCTAATTTTAAAGGAAAAGTTACTATTAAAGGTTTGGCAGAAGTTACCAACATCCGAATTGCTGATGCCGCCGGAAACGTTGTACATTCCGCAGTGGCAAGAGGTGGATATTATGAGTGGGATCTTAATAACCAGAGAGGAACCAGAGTTGCCTCCGGAGTTTATTTTGTATTAATGACCAATGAGGACGGCTCCGATAAAGCTACGGCAAAGATTGCTGTCGTAAATTAATGAATTCACAAAGCGGATTTTTATTATCTTATATAAAATATGGTGAAAATGATGCGGTACTGCATTGTTTCACTGAAGAAGACGGGTTTCAGTCTTATTTTTTAAAAGGAATATATGCTAAGAAAAATAAGAAAAAAGCCCTTCTTCTTCCATTAAGCAAACTTAATTTCTCTTTAAATCCTGTAAAAGGAAACGGAATCCAGACAATTTCAAAATTTGAACTGATTAAAAGCAACGATATTTATACGGATATTCGTTGTAACACGGTTGTATTTTTTATTTCAGATTTTTTAAACCAAAATCTGAGACATGAAAACAAAAACCATCACATTTTTTTCTGTCTTGAAGAATTTACAGATGAGCTGGAAAACCGGAATTATCAGTCTCATTTAATTTTTTTAATTAAAATTCTAAAAATTCAGGGTGTTGCACCTTTACTGAATTCGGGAAAATATCTGGATCCGGAAACCGGAACTTTCACGCATGAAATAATGCATCAACTATTTACAGAAGAAGTTTCAGCCATTTGGAAAACCATTCTGTCGGCCGAAAATCCTTACAGTATTAAAATACATTCCAATTTCAGAAAAGATTTTTTAGACAGCCTACTTGTGTATTATCATTACCATATCACCGATTTTAAAATTCCTGCTTCTCTGGAAGTCATTCAGCAGATATTTGAATAATTAATACTTGAGAATTGGCGTTAAGTAACATATTATTGATTTAAAATTCCACATTTTTCGGTGTTTCGGTTTCAGATTCTGCAATATTTTTTCTGGAAAATCTTGGCATTAAAATTTTGGCAATAAGACCTGTCCAGCCTGTCTGATGTGATGCTCCTACACCGCGACCGGTATCTCCATGAAAATATTCATAGAATAAAATATAATCTTTAAAATCCGGATCGGTCTGAAATCTGGGATACTGACTGTTAAAAGGACGGTTTCCATGTTCATCCTTCAAAAATAATGAAGACAGTCTTCTGCTTAAAGCCTCTGCAATTTCGTCAAGATTGGAATAGTTTCCGCTTCCGGTAGGATATTCCACCAAAAAATCGGGACTGTAATAGAAAAAGAATCGTTGCAGACTTTCAATAATTAAAAAATTAATCGGAAACCAGATCGGACCACGCCAATTGCTGTTTCCGCCAAAAAGTCCGCTGTCGCTTTCCGCGGGAGTATATTTTACCTTGTAATCTGTTCCGTTGAGATTTAGGGTAAACGGATTGTCTTCATATTCCTTTGAAAGCGCCCGAACACCAAATTCGCTTAAAAACTGCTTCGGATCGAGCATTCTGCTTAATAATCTCTTCAAACGATGTCCTCGTAAAAGAGAAAGTAAGTGTTTGGATTCATCTCCTTTTACTTCCCAATGAGAAACCAGAGCAGCCAGTTCAGGTTTATTTTCCAGAACCCAAGTCATTCTTTTCTTAAAATTCGGAAGTTTTTCGATCATTTCGTCATCGATAACCTCAACCGCAAACATGGGAATAAGCCCAACAATAGTTCTTAATTTCAGATACATATGATCTCCATCGCTCGAAGCAATGGCATCATAAAAGAATTCGTCTTCTTCATCCCACAAGCTGAAACATTCTTCTCCCATGTTATCCAGAGAATTGGCTATTGCCAGAAAATGCTCAAAAAACTTCATTGCCATTTCTTCGTACACATTGTTGTATAATGCGAGTTCCATGGCAATTCTCATCATATTTAAAGCAAACATTGCCATCCAGCTTGTTCCGTCGGACTGTTCGAGATGTTCTCCGTTGGGAAGAGGCATATTCCGGTCGAAAACACCGATGTTGTCAAGACCTAAAAATCCGCCTTCGAAAATATTATTTCCGTTGTTATCTTTTTTATTCACCCACCATGTGAAATTCATCAGGAGTTTCTGAAAAGCACTTTCTAGAAATTGCAGATCGGGATTACCTTTCAGATATTCATCAATTTTAAAAACCCTGAAAACAGCCCATGCATGAACGGGAGGATTTACATCGCTAAAATCCCATTCATAAGCCGGAAGCTGTCCGTTTGGATGCATATACCATTCAAAAAGAAACAATTTTAGCTGATGCTTTGCAAAATCCGGATCAATTAATGAAAAACTGATGGTGTGGAAAGCCAGATCCCACGTTGCGTACCACGGATATTCCCATTTATCGGGCATGGAAATAATGTGTTCGTTGTTGAGGTGTTTCCACTCAGAATTTCTGATGTGTTCTCGGGATTTTGGAGGAGGAGTTTGTGACGGATCTCCTTTCAGCCAACGTTCCACATTGTAATGATAGAACATTTTGTTCCAGAGCATTCCTGCAAAAGCCTGCCGCTGAACCAGTTTTTCGTCTTCTGTTTTTATTCCGCACTGAATGTCTGCATAAAATTCGTCTGCTTCATTTTGTCTTGAAACGAAAATTTCTTCAAAATCCTGAAATGGCTGTTTCAGATCCTGATCCGAAAGTCTTAATTCAAAAGTCTTTGTTTCTTTTGGCTTAAAATTTTCGTCGATGAAAAAGGAAGCCTTTGTTCCAAAATCTTTTGGGTTTACGGACTGGGAATTTCCGTTGATGACAAAATCATTGATTCCGTTTTTTGTATATTTTGACTGGTTCTGAGAATGATAAAGTCTTTCATTATTCGTTTCGTTATCGCAGAATAATACTTTCTGAGCATTTTTTGCGTATACATTTTTGATTTCTAAATCCTGATGATTAATCCTGATGCAATCTGAATTTTCAGAATTCATTTGAGGTTTGTAATTATTATATCCCCAATTCCATGTATTTCTGAACCAGACTGTTGGAAGAACGATTAACGGAGCTTCTTTTTCTGATTTATTCACCACTGTTAATTTTACCAGAATATCGTTCTGACTTTCTTTGGCATATTCAATAAAAATATCAAAGTATTCGTTTTGGTCGAAAATTCCGGTATCGATTAATTCGTATTCGGGATCTTCTTTTCCTCTTTCCGCATTGGTTTTTATTAAATCGTCGTAGGGAAATGCGTTTTGAGGATATTTGTACAGCATTTTCATGTAAGAATGCGTAGGCGTGGAATCGAGATAATAAAAATATTCTTTCACATCTTCACCATGGTTTCCCTGACCGTTTGATAAGCCAAAGAAGCGTTCTTTCACCATTTTATCTTTTTTGTTCCAGAATCCGACTGAAAAAACAAGCTTCTGAAGGTCATCACAGATGCCGCAGATTCCTTCTTCTCCCCAACGGTAGGTTTTGGCTTCCGCAATGTCGTGATTGGTGTAGTTCCACGCATCACCATCTGCACTGTAATCTTCACGTACCAATCCCCATTCGCGGTTGCTTACGTAAGGTCCCCATTTTTTCCATGTAACGTCGGACAGTCTTTCTTTTTCTTTCATGTTTTTTTATAAATGATGATTAACCAATAATCTATGAATATTTTATTGTTTTGTGAAACCTCATAGGTTTTAAAAACCTATGAGGTTTTCAGAATGATAATTTAAATGCTTATTTTAAAATTGACAGCGAAACGGATTCATCAGTAACAATTGATTTTTGAAAGACTTTCTTCTCTGCTTCGGCTTAAATGCGCCCCGGATTGAACGGTCTGTCTGAGCTCTTTTTGTAAGCTCAGGAAAAAGCAAAGGCACAAAAAAGCGAGTAGTGAAAGCCGGAATTGTGCGCCCAAAGAATTATCCTCCTGTTGAAAAGCTTTCGAAAGTTGTCATTCCGCCATCTACGAAAATACTGGCTCCGGTGATGTAATCTGCAAGATCACTTGCGAGAAACGCCGCCATATTTCCGATATCCTGCGGCTGCCCGATTCTGTTGTAAGGGATTAAGTCTAATAAGGAATTTAAAGCTTCGGGAGTACTCCACGCAGCTTTGTTAATGGGCGTCTGAATTGCTCCGGGACAAATGGAATTGACACGGATTTTGTCTGCACCATATTCCTGCGCCAAAGTCTGCATGAGCATTCTGATGGCTCCTTTGCTTGAAGCATAATTGGCATGACCTGCCCAAGGAATGATTTCGTGAACGGAACTGATGTGAATAATTTTTCCGCAGGCAACAGAACGCGAAGGATCGATACCACGGCGAAGAAATTCTTTAATGGCTTCTCTTGCACACAAAAACTGACCTGTAAGATTGATACCTATGACGGTATTCCACTGATCGAGCGTCATTTCGGTGAATTTTGCATCTTTCTGAATGCCTGCGTTATTGATGAGAATATCGACTGTTCCGAATTGTGAAACCACATCCTGAAACATTTTAATAACCTGATCTTCTTTGGAAACATCGCATTGATAGGTTATTCCGTTTCCGCCTGTGTCGGTAATTTCTTTTAAAACGGCTTTTGCTTCATCTAAAGAGTGTTCTGAAGAGTGATTAACAATTACGGTTGCTCCTGCTGAAGCGAGTGATTTTGCAATTCCTGAACCAATTCCACTGGAAGCTCCGGTAACGACAGCGACCTGATTGTGAAGAGATATTTCCATGTTTTATTATTTGATGTTACTCAAATTTAGGTGAAAGTTTCACGCCAAACATGAAAATTCAAATTAAAAATTTCTTAAAGTTTACTTTCTTGCGGATTAAGCTAAACTCGTTTTACGGAATCGATGATCTTTTCAAAAATTGTGTTTACAGTTTTTTGTACATCAGATATTGTATTCCGCTTCTGCCCATTCTTGTTTTTCCGTCGAATTTGTAGCCGACTTTAAGGTATAATTCGTAAGCAGAACTATTGTTTTGGTTCACTGCAAGAACAATCTCATTGCAGTCTCTGAAGTTTTCTCTAACAAATTCATCAAGAAGAATCATTGCAGCTTTTCCGATTCCTTTTCCCTGTGATTCCGGATTTACAGAAAGTGAACGCAGTAACATCGAATCGTGATTGTCTGTGATGTCTAATTTATCATTTCCGAAATCCAGCACAAAAAAGCCGACCGGAAGATTATTCTCCAGAATGGTTATGGGAAAAGCAAGGGTATCGCTGCGTTCTTCAATTTTCTGTAGTGCCTGTTCTGCGGTAGCGGTGTATTGCAATTGCGTTTCGTCCAAAGTATAGCTTACTCCGGGAAAATCTTTCGGCTCAAAAAATTTTAATTTTACCATAATTTAATGATGATAAATGTCTTCATACATTACTCCTGCCCGAATTTCAACCGGCAGTTTATTTTCTTCGGGAACAACGGGACAATTGTAATCGTAAGCGTTGTAAGCACAGTAAGGATGATACGATTTATTAAAATCCAGAATAATGGTTTTGTCTTTCGGAATCGTTAAATCGAGATATTTTCCACCGCCGTAGGTTTCTTTTTCATTGGTGGCATCACGGAAAGGCAGAAATAAATGGTCTTTGTATTTTTTCTGTTTGATTAAATCCAGACTTTGATACAGCGTTAATGTATATGACTTTCCGTCTAACTGAAATGTTGCTTTTCCAAATTCTCTGTAAGGTTTCGTTTTTCCTGAAGACGTAGGAAGATCAAAGGGTTCTGCGTTTTCCGTTTTCTGGAATTTTGCAGTAATTCTGTATTTTAAATTGATCGGAAAGAAAGGATGCTGCTTAAAATTTTTAAAGTTATCTCCGCGCAAAGGCGTTTCTTTCGGGTTTAAATATTCTGCATTGAGTTCTTTCTGAAATTTTTTAATTTCAGTTTCTTCTTTTGAAATCTTTTGAGAGAATATCAAGAGTGGAAAAAGTAAAAATATGAATATGTATTTTTTCATGAACTTAAAACTATGATTTACGATGAAAATTTTATACTGAATAAGCTATTCAGTAGATCACTCTTTAGTAAGATTCTGAAATTTTCACACGGTAGATATCGGATGAATTTCGTTTAATGGATTCCACAAAAAATCCGCCTTCTTCCGGAATAACCTCCTTTAAATCAAAACTTTCACAATCTTTTGGCAATCCTGAAAACACAAGAGTAAACCAGAAATCTCTCATAAACGGAACCGGAGTCCAGTCGGGATAGATGGTAATATTTTCTGCATGTATAAGTTTGCTCTGATGTTCTGACTGATTATCAAAAAGATAGGTAGACTGCCAGATTCTGATGAAGTTCCCAAAGAATGGTGAAGCCGGAAAACAGCAATGTACAATTACCTGCCGTTCCTCTTCCATCTTAATCTGGAGGGATTCTAATAATTCTTTCACGATCACCGGTTTTACAATTGTTTCTGACATAATTTCTTTGTGAAGTAAATAGTCAGTTCCTCTAATTTAGTATTTTAATTTGAAATCTGACTATTCTTTAATCACTTTTTTTAATATTTCAGCTGCAATTTTTCTTTTGAATAGTTTCTTACTTTTTCTGTAAGTTCAGGATTGTCTGCCAGCTTCTGTCCATAAGAAGGTACTATTTCCAGCAGTTTTTCTTTCCATTCACCATGAAGTTTTTCAGGGAAGCATTTTTCAAGCACGCTCAGCATTGCATACACTGCTGTAGACGCTCCCGGAGAAGCTCCCAATAGTGAAGCAATGGTTCCTTTTTTATTCACTACTACTTCAGTTCCGAATTCCAGTTTCCCGCCGTGTTTTTCATCTTTTTTAATGATCTGAACTCGTTGTCCGGCAACTTTCAGTTCCCAGTCTTCTTCTTTGGCATCTTTAATAAATTCTCTCAAATGCTGAATTCTTTGGGATTTCGTCATTGCCACCTGCTGAACCAGATATTTCGTTAAGGGAATATTATGCCACCAAGCTCCGAAAAGCGATCTCAAATTTTTAGTATTCACACTTTCAGGTAGATCCAGATAGCTTCCTTCTTTTAAAAACTTAGTTGAAAATCCAGCAAAAGGTCCGAAAAGAAGTGCTTTCTCTCCATCAATAATTCTTAAATCCAAATGAGGAACGGACATTGGAGGTGCATCCACCGTTGCCTGTGTATATACTTTTGCCTGATGTTTTTCCACCAATTCCTGATTATGACTTACCAGCCATTGTCCGGAAACCGGAAAACCGCCGTAACCTTCGCTTTCTTTGATTTCTGAACTGTCTAACAACGGCAAAGCATATCCTCCTGCTCCAATGAATACAAAATCCGCCTCTACCTCCTGTTTGTGATTATGAATCCTGTCTTTCACTTTCATTTCCCAGGTTCCGTCTTCTTTCGGATCGATGTCTTTAACTTCGTGGTACAGGAAAACTTCAACATTGGAATCTTCCAGCAAATGTCTTCCCATTTTTCTTGTCAGGGTTCCGAAATTAACATCAGTTCCCAGATCCATTTTAGTGGCTGCCATTATTTCAGACTGATTTCTTTTGCTCATTACCAAAGGAATCCATTCTCTCAATTTATCGTGATCGGTTGAAAATTCCATTCCTTTAAACAGAACGGATTCTGACATTTTCTCATGACGTTTTTTAAGATATTCTGCATCTTTTTCTCCAAAAACGAGACTCATGTGCGGACAGGAATTGATGAAATCCTTCGGTTCGCTGATGTAACCTTTGGTAATTAAGTAAGACCAGAACTGTTTTGAAATTTCAAACTGTTCAGCAATGCTTTCCGCTTTGGAAATATCGATGGTTCCGTCTGGTTTTTCGGGAGTATAATTAAGCTCACAAAACGCTGAATGACCTGTTCCTGCATTATTCCAGGCTGCTGTACTTTCTTTGGCAAACCTTCCCAGCCTTTCAAAAATAGCTATTTCGAGCTCAGGATCAAATTCGTGTAATAATGTAGCTAAAGTGGCACTCATAATTCCGCCACCTATTAGAACAACGTCGTATTTTGGTTTCGGCGTTCTGCTTGTAAGCGATTGTGACATAATTTAAATTTTATAGGTCAAAGTTCGGGAAAAGTTATTGAAAATCGGCTTTGTTAAACGATTTTAACATGAGTTTTTGGGAAAAAACCAGAGTTTTTATTATTGTCTGTATAGTATTTTTTTAAAGGCTTCGGCGGCGAAGCCGCCGAAGCCTTTAAAAAAAGCATCCGCAAAGTTTGCGGATGCCCTGTATGATTTAAAATTCAGATTAATTCAGCTTTGCAGTTAGCTTTTTAAACTGTTTCTCTGCACTTTTTCCTTCGTATAAAATTCCGTAAATCGTATCTACAATCGGAAGTTTCAATCCTTTTTCCTTTGAGGTTTTGTAAATAGAATTGGCTGCATAATAACCTTCCGCAATCATGTTCATCGACTGGATTGCCGATTTTACGGTATATCCTTTCCCAATAAGATTTCCCAAGTTTCTGTTTCTGGAAAATAATGAATATGCCGTAACCAGTAAATCTCCGAGATAAGCACTTTCGTTCACGTCTCTCGGCGCTTCGTAGATGGCTTCAAGAAAAGTCTCCATTTCACGGATCGCATTGGAAACAAAAACCGCAGTAAAGTTATCTCCATATCCCAATCCATTCGCAATTCCGGCTCCGATAGCAAAAATATTTTTAAGAATCGCACTGTATTCGTTGCCTAAGATATCTTTGCTGGAATGCATTTTAATAAAATCTGAATTGAAAATATCCACCAGTTTCTGTGAAACCTCATCTTCTACCGTTGCAACGGTAAGATAGGACAGTCTTTCCATCGCCACTTCTTCTGCGTGACAAGGTCCTGCAATCACTGCCTGATTCCTGAAGCCTATTTTAAATTCATCTCTTAAATAATGTGCTACGACATCATTTACCTTCGGAATAATTCCTTTTATGGCAGAAACAAAAATTTTATTCTGATAATCACAGGTCATTTTCTCCAGCGTATCGGAAAGATAGATCGACGGCGTTGCCAAAACAATAATTTCACAGGTAGAAACCAGCTCGTTGACATCGGTTGTAAGCTTAAGATTTTTAAGATTAAAATTGACTGCTGTAAGATAAGTGGGGTTATGACCTCTCTGCTCAATCGCTCCTTTTACGTACTCATTTCTTACGCACCAGTGCACAACTTTGCAGTTTTCCACAAGCATTTTCACAATAGCAGTCGCAAAACTTCCACTTCCGACTACTCCTACCGCAACGTCATTTTTGCTTTTCTTCGGGTTCGATTCTATATTTGTTTTCTTTTTAGCCATGATAGAAATGTGAACTGCAAATATATTAAAACAAAGACGGAAAGAAGGATTTTAAGAGCATGATAAAACCCAATTTTAGACAAAATTAACACTTCAACACAATTAAATATCTAATAGACCGTTAATTACAGAAAAAACTAAAGTTTTGTTAAAAATAAGCCTGAAAGTTTATTTTTAATTAAATTTGCAGGCTTAAAACCGTTTTGTAATTATACTAAGAGAAGAAAAATGAAGAAATTTCTAAGCAGTAAAAAGAACATAAATGTGCTTTTAGGAGGACTTTTATTAGTAGTTTTTGCGCAAGGTATTTTCATTGCAAAGTTGTATTCGGAAAAGGACAACAAAAATTATGAAGTGAACCTTGTAAAGATAAACACTGAAAAAGACAGTGTAGATTACCTGAAAATGAAAACTGATCTTACACTGGTAGATCAAACCGTAGCGGAGCTGAATTCTTTCCTTAAATCTAAGGATGTTCCCAACGAAAAAGTGACGATTCTGAGCAAAGACAGTATCTCCAACTCTATTTATCTGGCAAAACAGGCAAACCGATACAGCCAGTATCTGATGAATCTTCAGAAAAAATTACTGGAAGTTCCTTTGGGAATGCCGACTGAAGGTTATATTTCGTCTAATTTCGGAGTGAGAAAGAACCCTATCCCTTTTAAAACCGTTTTAGCTTCGGTAAAAAGCAGTGCTGCCAAACCTGCTGCTGTTGCCGCCGCAACTCCGGAAGTAAAAGCTGAACCTGTAGAAAAAATTATAGAAGTAACAGACAGCTATGGAAATAAAAGAGAGGTAAAAGTAATGGTAACTCCGAAAGCTCCTTCTGCAGCTCCCGCTCTTGCTTCGTCAGCAAAATCTGTTGCAGCCGGATCTGAAAAACCTGCAGAAAAGAATAATGCTCCTGCAGAAGCAGACCAGATGCAGTTTCATAAAGGACTGGATATTGCCGTGGCTTATGGATCAGATGTCGTGGCAACTGCAGCCGGAACTGTTATTTTTTCCGGACAGAAAGGAGGATACGGAAATTGTGTGATCGTTTCTCACGGAAACGGACTGGCAACTCTTTACGGACATTTGTCGCAGTTGGTCGCTAAAGTGAATGATAAAGTGAAAGTGGGACAGGTTATCGCCAAATCAGGAAATTCGGGTCGTTCTACAGGACCTCATCTTCATTATGAAGTACATAAGAACAATACTCCGGTAAATCCAAAGTTATTTATGAATCTTTAAATTAACATCTAAAATATAGAGTTTCGGCGGCACCTTTGGTGCCGCCGAAACTTTTAAAACATATCTTAAAAAAATTAGTAAGCTGCTGTAAAACGCTCTCTGATGTGATTATTCTGTTCCAGTTCATCCACTAAAACCACCGCCACATCTTCTACAGAAAGAATACTTCTTCCGTTTTCATCAAAAACAGGGCTCTCCAGACCGGTTCTGTATTTTCCGGTTCTTACGCCTGCCGTTCCCTGATGCATTTCAATTGCCGGACTGAAAAATGTCCAGTCTAAGGTTTCATTTTCTTTAATTTTGTTTAAATAATCTCTTGCCGCAGTTGCACCCGGTTTTATCTCAGCAGGAAAATCTGGTCCGTCTACCAGTTGTTTTCCATCAATATAAAGACTTCCTGCCCCACCCACAGTAATAAATCTTTTTACACCGGATTGTTCAACTGCTTTTTCGATATTTACAGATCCATTCAGAAAATCATCATACAAATTAGGATTGGTCCATCCCGCGTTAAAAGCACTGATTACGGCATCATTCCCTTTTAAAGCTTCTGACAATTCGTCTGCTTTGTTTACATCTACACTTTTAGCCGTTACTTTTTCGTTTTGCTCCACTTTTGAAGCATCTCTTACAATTGCTTCCACCTGATATCCTCTGTTGGATAATTCTTTTACAACCTGAGTTCCTACAAAACCTGTCGCTCCTATTACTGCTACTTTTTTCATACTTTTTTATTTATTTAATTGTAATAATTATTGTTACATTTTGTGTTAAAAAATTTTATTTGAATTGGTCGCTGAATTCTTTCAAAGATTTATTTCCTAAAAAATTGAGAACCAACTGATCTGTTTCTGAAAACAATATCCTAAGATGATTATTAATATCTTTCCCTACAGGACAAACCGGATTCGGATTATTGTTTTTCTTTCCTAAAACTTCGGTATTTTTCACAGCCAGATAGATTTCAGAAATTCGTATGGAATCTGCACTCTTTGCCAGCTGACTCCCTCCTTCTTTTCCCTGTCTGCTTATAATTAAACCCGCTTCTCTTAACACACCAAGCTCTTTACGAACAACCACAGGATTGATATTGATACTTCCTGCTATCCATTCTGAAGTAAGCCAATCCTGCGGACTTTCCGCCAATAAGGTCATAATATGTATTGCCGTAGCAAATCTTGTGTTGTTCATCGTAATTACTCAGCAAAGATAGATAATTTTTTAATGTAACAAAAATTATTACAATTAAATTTTGTTAAAGTATCAGACGATCAAGATCCAGAAGAAGATAATTGATGTTCTGATTGATGGTTCTGGTTGCCGACTGCATCTGGTTGAGCATTGCGGCACGGTTATGAAGATCATCTGAACGGTAAAATCCTCCGTCACTGAAAATAACAGATTCGTCTGCCTTTTTTCTGTCATCATCAAACTGATAATGAAGCCAGCGTTCTTTCATGCTCGAAATAATGGAATGCTGTTCCCTGTTGGAAAACTTTTTTTCTGTATACATATACCAGATAAACGGCGGAAAGTTAGGTGACTGTAATTTGCCATTCCATACATCTCTTAGCAGATTTCTCTGATGAATAAATTCTACTTTTTTACCTTTCGGATTTAAAGTTGCCAAACCGAATCCTGCTCCTAAAACTCCTCCTCCGATATCAATGGCATTACTCCATGAATTATCCTTTACAATTCCTCCCGCTACCGAAGCAGCAGCTCCCGTTACAATCGACAGCAGAATAAGCTTATTGTTTCTGGAATCGTTTAAGTTATCCACATAATTTCCGATCTGTGCTACTCTTTCGCCTTCACAGTCGAATTCTGCCGCAACCGCATCCAGTTCAGTTAAAGCAATGGTTATTTTACTGTTGATTTTAGATTTAAGCTGTAACACTTTAACCTGAGACTCCAGAGAAGTATCTTTTTTAAGCTCCATAATCTCATGAACTTCGTCCAGATTATCCAGGGCATTAAGAATAAGAATACTCTGGTCAGAAAATTTATCTCTTAACTCTTTATTGGCCTGAATAATGGAATCAGAATTGTACGAAGGAAGTTTATTACCGTAATTATACTTGAAAGGCGCTTTACAGTAGCTGTCTTTGAGTGTAAGAATATTTTGCTTAATTGCCTGATTTTTTCTGGATACGCAGGAAGTAAGCAACATACAGAATGCTGCGAAGTAAATTATCTTCTTCATTGATTGATGTTTTTGCGATTCGGGATTCTTATTTTTCATCTGTAAGCTGCAAACTTTCAGAAAACTAATAAGAATTGCATTATTTAAATTTCAAACCAAAGATAAAGTTACACAAATAAAAAAAATTTACCCGAATAACAGGTAAATTTTTAAGCTATTTTAATAAAATTATTTCTTGATATCCAGTAATTCACTTCAAAAATAAGCGTGGAATTCGGACCAATCTCTTTGCTGATCTGCTGATCTCCGTAAGCAAGATGCGGAGGAATAATCAGTCTCCACTTGCTTCCTACAGGCATAAGCTGAAGCGCTTCCGTCCATCCTGCAATCACTCTATTTAAAGGAAATGAAGCAGGAGTTCCTCTTTTCACAGAACTGTCGAAAACTTTTCCGGTAATGGTTGTTCCATGGTAATGGCATTTTACTGTAGATCTCGGACCCGGCTTTTCGCCATCGCCTTCCGTAATGATTTCATACTGTAATCCGCTCGGCAATTCTACCACGCTTTCTCTCTTGCCATATTCTGCCATATATTCCTGACCGTCTTTCAGGTTTTTTTCTGCCAATTCTTTTTTACGTTTAAATAACATATCTGCTACTCCCATAATTGATAATTTTTGCAAAGATAGTTCTTTGTGCTGGAAGATGACAGCCGGAAGATGTAAGTTTTTTAATCATAGAAAATTTTAAAAATATATAAACCATTAGTTTTCAGTTTATTAAATTTTATTTTTTTTACATCTTTAATTCAGCTTAAAAAATTCAAGTATCATTAATATTCTGTTAATAGGATTTCGGAAACTTGGCGTTATAATTGGACTTAAAAACTAAATGCCCAATCCATTACCATATAAAAAGAAATATGACAGACTGACTGATGAAGAGCAAGAGCTTCTGGAAATCAATAAAAAAAGTATTACCGATTTTGTTGAACAGTCCCCTTCTGTAAGTGATGTTCACTATGCAACAAGAAACGCCCATGCCAAAACGTATGCTGTTACCAAAGGAACTTTTCTGATCGATAAAAACATTCCCGAAGAACTAAAACCGTACTTTGATAAGGAAAAATACGACCTTGTTATCCGGTTTTCCAATGCGCATTTAAAGGTGGTAAAAGGAAAAAAAGATCTTCCTGCTTATGGTTTTGCAGTAAAAATAAATGATGAAAAAGGAAACGTCATTGCCAATTTCCCTTTAGTAAATTTTCCTTTATTTCCGATTAATTCGGTGAGTACATTTTTAAAATTATTCACTTCCGTTAATCGCTTTTTTGTTAAAAAATGGAGTTCCTTTTCTTTACTAATGCAGATATTAAAAGTAATTCCCTCTACATTTACCTTATCATTTGCAAAAAATATATTTAAGCTCTGGAGCAAAAGAAATGATTTTTTTCTTTCGTTTGATTTTCATTCGGTAGGAGTATACAGATTCGGAGATTATATGATGAAAATTAAATTAAAGCCTCAATCTGTCAACAAACATTTCGGGAAAAAACTGAAGGTTAAAAATGCTCTGGAAAGCTACCTTAAAGAAGAAAATTTCTCAGCAGATGTTCTTGTTCAGCTTTGTTATGATCTGAAGTATCAGCCAGTGAATAAACTCAATGTGGAATGGAAAAATTCACCTTACCTTAAAATCGGGGAAGTAAAAATTGAAAAAGATCAGCTTCTGAATTCCGATTCCTGCGACAGTGAACTGCTTTCTTTTAACCCTTTTGAAAGTAAAATATTTTTTCAGCCCGTCGGAAAAATACAAAAGCTCCGTGATGAAGCCTATAAAGTTTCTGTGCAGACGAGACGAAAAATTAATAAACTGCTAAAATATAATAAGTAGTAAGAAAATGTGAATGGTTAATTTTGCTTTGCAGATAATCTGTTCTTAATGCTGATTCAAGAACACTTTAAAAATTATTCCGGATATTTTCGTTCGTGAAGGCTTTTCGCTGAGCAAATAACAGCATTTTTTCAAAGAGGAAACCTTATTTATTTTTTATAACATTTGTCATTCCGTCTTACATTGTTTCGGAATGACAAATGTCTAATATTCAATCATTAAAATTGAGATTAATTTTTTGAAGTAATTTTCTCGTATTCCTCCTCAAAAGTTTTTTTCCATTTCGCAATGGTCGTTCTGCTAATCTTATACTTTTTAGACATATAATTCGTAGAAAAATTATGCTTGTTCTGATATTGTAAAAGTTTAAGCATTGTTTTTTTATCGTATGTCTTCAGTTTTTGGTTTTTCTCCAGACTTTCTTTTGATTGTTTAAAAACCAGCTCATTAAAATTCAAAACATCTTCAGTTGTTTTCAAATTTTTTATCAGACGCTGAACTTTCGGATCTTTCAGTTTATCGGGATCTTTTTCTTTAAGCATATCCTGATAAATCTTTGTATAATTTGGACGCATAGGATATTTTTTTACGTTTTTTGCAGCCATCGGTGAAGCGTACTTTTAGGAATGGAATATTCCTGAATAATTTCATTATGAGTCATTTCTCCGGATAGTATTTTTCCGATAATAAACTCTTTAATCTCCTGTGTATAAATGTTTTTCCTGAAATAAGGAATTTTGTCCGATTTGGTTTTTGTTTTGTCGACAGCAGAAGGCGGAGCATATAAAATAAGGTGAGAACTATAGATTCTGAAGAAATCATACTCCAGAAGTTTAGAACATCTTAGTAAAAGATCTGTTTCTATTGATGCGCTTTCGAAAATTTTATCAATAGCTTTCTCATCTTTTTTTAGAAAACTACACATTCTTTCTTTACTAACTTCCAGTTCGTTAGCTCTCTCTTTAATAAACTGTCCTATATGTATGTCTTTGTATAGCATAGGTTTTTTTAAGCCTTAGTGATTAATAAGCAATTTACAGTCCGAAATCATAAAAATAAAGAAAATAAAAACTTCAGCATAATAATATTATACACGTTTTAATAATTGGTGTAATATTAAATCAGAGTAAAAGCCCTGCCAAGAATTAACTGCAAATAATATATCGAAATTTAGATAAAGAATTCATGCTTTATATTGCATCACCCTCATTTATTTCTGTCCCTCATTATTCAATCAGTAAAACTTCAATATTCCGGACTTTTATAAGCACCAATAATATTTTCCGTTAAAATTTCATCATGTAAACTCTTTTTTTAATAATTTTAAGATCGTTCTTTTCACTTTATTTAATTAATCATCAATAATTGAATTAAATATTTAGAAAAAATACTAACTTCTCTGAAATCAAATATAGAAAAAATTGGATTCAGTCCAAAAGAATGAGGTATAAAATTTTGTAAAAATCTATTTTTAGTTAAAATTTAATTAAATATGTGGTATGTATAGTGAAATATTATATTCCGCTATATTTGAAGAGACAACAATTTAAAGAGAAACATATTGTGAAATATTTAAAGTAGATCCCATAAAAATTGGACGGGAAATTTCAAGTCTATATCTTTGTTGCCAATATAAATATAAAAAGAAAAACTTCATCCGGAGTTACATTGCCTTAAGGGTTTTATAAAGCTGTTTTCGGATAAAAGGAAATAGAAAACACTCTTTTTAAAGTTATTATTAAATCCTTAAACTTCATTTTTTAATGAAAAATACTATTAAACTTTTCGACTTTTCGCAAAAAATCAATTTCAAAAATGAGCTTCTTGCCGGATTTACCGTTGCCATGACCATGATCCCAGAATCTTTGTCTTTTGCAATTCTTGCAGGACTTTCTCCTCTAACGGGTTTATACGCTGCTTTTATGATGGGATTGGTTACTGCAATTTTCGGAGGTCGTCCCGGAATGGTTTCCGGAGGTGCAGGTGCCACAATCGTGGTTTTAATTACATTGATAAAAACCCACGGCGTTGAATATCTTTTTGCCACAGTTGCTATGGCAGGAGTTTTCCAAATGCTGGTCGGAGTTTTCAGGCTCGGAAAATTTGTAAGGTTAATTCCTCAGCCTGTAATGTACGGCTTCCTGAACGGTCTTGCTGTTATCATTTTCATGGCACAGGTAGAACAGTTTAAAATTACCGATGCAAATGGCGCTGTAAGCTGGCTGCAGGGTTCTTCCTTATATATAATGTCAGGCTTAACAGCTTTAACGATTGCTATTGTTTACTTTTTCCCGAAAATCACCAAAGTTGTCCCTTCTTCTTTAATTGCTATTTTAATTGTTTTCGGAGTGGTTGTTGGTTTTGGAATTCATACAAAAACTGTTTCGGATATTGCCCACATCAGCGGAAATTTGCCTAGTTTCCATATTCCGAAAATACCTTTTTCATTAGAAACCTTACAGATTATTTTTCCTTATGCTTTAATTATGGCAGGAGTGGGTTTAATTGAATCTTTGCTGACTTTATCTATGGTAGATGAAATTACCAATTCAAAAGGAAACACCAATAAAGAAGCGGTAGCCCAAGGTTTAGCCAACGTTACCAACGGTTTTTTCGGCGGAATGGGAGGCTGTGCAATGGTTGCGCAGACTTTAGTGAATCTGAATGCGGGTTCCAGAGCCAGACTTTCCGGAATTATCGCATCCCTCACCATATTGGTAATTATTTTAGTAGGAGCTCCGTTTATTGAAAAAATTCCGATGGCGGCTTTGGTTGGTGTCATGATGATGGTCGCGATCAGTACCTTTCAATGGGTTTCCATCAGTATCATTAATAAAATGCCGAAATCTGATATTTTTGTAGGAATTACAGTGGCATTAATTACCATTATTCTTCACAATCTTGCTTTGGCAGTTTTGGTTGGAGTCATAATTTCAGCTTTGGTCTTTGCTTGGGATAATGCGAAGAGAATTCGCGCCAGAAAATATACAGACGAAAATGGTATTAAATATTATCAGATTTCAGGACCGCTGTTTTTTGGTTCTGTGACCACTTTTATTGATAAGTTTGATCCTGTAAACGATCCGGATCAGGTAGTCATCGATTTTAAAGAAAGCCGGATTGTTGATATGAGTGCAATTGATGCTCTTGATAAACTCTCTAAAAAATATGCACAACTAAATAAAAAACTCCATTTAAGACACTTAAGTGAAGACTGCCGCCAAATGCTGAAAAATGCAGAAGCCGTAATTGAAGTGAATATTCAGGATGATCCGACGTATAAAGTGATGCCGGAGAAGTAAGAGTTTTTTTGAGTTGGAGGGTTGGAGAGTTTGAGTGGTTGAGAGGGTTTTGAGGCTGGAAGATAGAAGGTGGGAGGTGGAAGATGGAAGATGGAAGCGTGATGATGGAAGTTTAGAAATACTCCGCAAACATCTGAAAAAATCCGTGCAATCTGTGGGAAATAAAATTTTGGATAAACTGGAAGCGCGGTGATGGAAGTTTAAAATTCATGCAAATACTCGTGTAATCTATAGAAAATAAAAAATCTGCAAAATCAGCAGGAGAAAAAAACAATTCATTATTGATAGTTCATCAATAACCCAAACAAGGACTGCAAAAATAATTTACAGCCCTTGTCTTTTAGGTTACTAATGTATTTGCGATGAAATCAGGCACCAAAGTATAGTGCGACAGCTTCATGCTGATCGAAGCTCTACCGCTCGTTAACGTTCTCAGATCAGAAATATATCCGAAAGTAGAAGCTAAAGGAACTTCTGCCGTGAAAATTTTTCTTCCTGATTTTTCATCAATCGAAGTGATGATTCCTCTTCGTTTGTTGATATCCGCAGTCACCGCTCCGGTATAATCTTCAATCGTTTGAATCTCAACTTTCATGATGGGTTCCATTAATTTAGGTTTACAGGATTTTCCGATTTCCCGGAAACCATCTCTCGCAGCCATTTCAAAATCCTGAGCATGAGAATCATTACTGTGAGTAGATCCGTCAAGAAGCGTAACTTTCATGCTTTCCAGAGGATAACCCTGCAATGCTCCGTTTTCCATTGCCTCACGGAAACCTTTTTCAACAGACGGAATAAATTCATTCGGAATTACTCCTCCTTTGATCTGATTAATGAATTCCAGACCGATTCCATCATCATTTCTCGGTCCGATTTCAAACGTGATGTCCGCAAACTGTCCGCTTCCGCCATTCTGTTTCACTAGTTTTTCACGGTGCGTTCTGGTTTCGGTTAAAATTTCCCTGTAAGAAACTTTAGGTTTTCCCTGATTGATTTCAATTCCATGATTCAACCTGATTTTTTCTAAAGTAACTTCAAGATGCAATTCTCCCAAACCGCTCAGTAAAGTTTCGCCCGTTTGCCGGTCTCTTTCCACGAATAACGATGGATCTTCTTCCTGAATTTTCGCTAAAACCAATCCGAAAGATTTTTCATCTGCGTTTGTTTTCGGTTCAATAGAAACCCTGATTACCGGAGCCGGAATCGTGATGGATTCAAGTAAAACAGCCCGTTCTATAGAAGATAAAGAATCTCCTGTTTTCGCATCTTTTATCCCTGTTAAAGCCACAATATCACCGGCTTTTCCTTCCTCAACCGTTATCGTTTTGTCCGACTGCATCTGCAAAATCCTCGAAATCCTGAAACTTTCACCTGTTCTAACATTTTGAATTGTGTCACCGGATTGTATACATCCCGAATAAATTCTCAACATCGAAAGTTTACCCATATGTTTATCAATCACCACTTTGAAAACCAATCCTGAAAAAATTTCCTCTTCATTTCTTTCCAGTTCAACCGTTTCTTCTGTTTTTGCATCTTTTCCTATCACAGAAGGCAACTGATCCGGTGAAGGAAGATAACTTACAATTGCATCAAGCAAAGGTTGTACTCCCTTGTTCTTAAATGCAGAACCACATAAAACAGGTACTAAATTTCTCGACTGAGAAGCTCTTTTTATGGCTTCAGTAATCATTTCCTCAGCAATTTCTGTTTCAGAATCCAGAAAATATTCAAAAAACTGTTCGTCAGATTCCGCTAAACTTTCCATTAGTTTTATTTTCCATTCATGAGCTTCAGCGATGTAAAGTTCCGGAATTTCTTTTTCCACAATGGTTTCTCCGTTTTCGTCAATCCAGTACAATGCTTTTTGCTTAATTAAATCGATAACACCTTCGAAACGGTCTTCAGAACCCATCGGAATTTGTAACACTAAAGGAACTGCATTCAGTTTTGTTTTAATTTCATTTAAAACTGCAAAGAAATCAGCTCCGATTCTGTCCATTTTATTAATGAAACAAATCTTTGAAATTCCATGTTTCTCAGCCTGAAACCAGACATTTTCCGTTTGTGGCTGAACTCCCGAAGAAGCGCAGAAAACTGCCACTACGCTGTCCAGAACTCGTAAAGAGCGTTCAACTTCCACCGCAAAATCAATGTGTCCCGGAGTATCAATTATGTTGATATCGAAGATATTGTCATCTTTTTTCCACTGGGTAGAAATCGCAGCCGAAGAAATCGTAATTCCCTTGTTTTTCTCCTGAATGTCTTTATCCATCGTGGTATTTCCTTCATCCACGTTCCCTATTTTATGGATCATTCCCGTGTAATAAAGAAGTCTTTCCGTGAGTGTGGTTTTTCCTGCATCGACGTGCGCTATAATCCCTATATTTCGTGTGTTGTATTTCATTTTGTTTAATTTAAATTGTTGGTTTTTAAACTTCTGAAATAATGTTGATGATGTTTTTGAATTTTTTTGAAGCAAAGATTTATTAATACTTAAGCTAAGTTCAAGCTGGCAAAGATTAAATCAATAAAATTGATTTTAAGAAGCATGCTTCATCAGCGACCTTGTCGCCATTCTTTGCTCACTAAAAATATTCAGTTTAATTATAAAAAACTTTGCGTTTAAAAGAAAATTTTCAATACTTCATCATCGAACAACAGAAGTTTTCCGAATGTAAAAGCTGAAAAGTAGGGTAGCAAAAAAGACCTATCTGAAACAGACAGGCCTTCGTTTTATTTTAGTTTTATAAGGTCGATCGTTATTCAGATAAATATTTAGTGCTACCAAAGTACACAGCTCTGATAGGATTGCTTAAAGTGATTATATTTATCATTTTTGTTGACATTGTTGATTGTTAACCGGTTGCAAAACTAGAAAAAATATTTTAACAGCAAAAACTTTTTTTCATTTTTTTAAAACGACAAAAATAAATGCTGAGTGTCAAATTATTTTTAACGCGATAATCGCCAGGTTTTGTTCAATTCTTTGAAAACATTTTCGTTCGCCAAGGCACTTCGTTCAGCAAATAACAGCATCATGCCTTGGCTGGGTGAAACGCCTTTGCGAACGAAAAATACCCACAATAATTTCAAAAAATCTTTGAGGACTTTGCGTTTAAAAAAGAATTTTTTCGCTATCAGATATTAGATTCAAATTGCGGATAATCATAAAAATTTCTTAAAACACCAAACTACATTTATACATTAATTTAAAAATTCTATCTTTGGGAGGAATTGGCAATTTTTAAACACGAACCATGAAAGAAAATAATAACCATTTAAAACATCTTTTTCAAGAAAAAAGCTAAATAAAATTTTAACTGTACCATTTTGAAAACAGATATAGACATCCACAATCACTCACATTTTTCTTTTGATTTGTGGCTTACTTTAATAAAATCTCATCCTGAATTTAAAGCAAAAAGAGTTGAGCTGTTCTCCTCATTTTTTGACGTAAAAAAACCGATTGACGAAGTTGCGAAAGTCGTAAAATATTATGATGATCTTTGCAATTCTATCAATGAAATAACGGGAGGAAATATAGACACTTTTGAAATTTAT
The DNA here is from genome assembly GCF_037149975.1 of Chryseobacterium sp. VD8. Lineage (NCBI taxonomy): Bacteria > Pseudomonadati > Bacteroidota > Flavobacteriia > Flavobacteriales > Weeksellaceae > Chryseobacterium > Chryseobacterium sp. VD8. The sequence goes on from NZ_JBBCQL010000038.1 coordinate 24,076, forward strand.
TTATTAATTTTAAATGCACTGGAAGTAGATGTAAAACAATTGAGTAAAGAGCAACTAAACGAATTTTATCAGAAAAGCGAAGACTTATTTTTAGAGTATAAACCTGTTGTTATTTTTGAAAATTTACACCAGTTTTTTGATGAAATTAAAAATCAGGGAAAGACGATTAATATACTGAGCAATACAGGCTTCATCAAAGGAAAAACGATGAGGAAATTTCTGAGGATTGAAAATCTGGATCAGTACATTGATTTTCATATTTATTCAGATGAAATGAACTGTTCCAAACCCGATCCGAAAATATTTCAGGAAGTTAAAAATTTACTACCCAATCAGGATTTAGATGTAAAGCAGGTTTTACACATCGGAGATAATCCTTTCGCGGATTATAAGGGCGCAAAGGATTTTGGTTTCAATGCACACTTACTTACACACAAAATATAATTTATGAACAAAAGATACAGCTTACACCACATTCATTCGGCGGATGAATTTACTTTTTCACCCGAAGAATACAGCTATTTCAAATATGGCGATAAGTCGTATGCTGAAAAATTTGCAAAGGAATTATTCGAAGGATTTGTTTCTTCACATGAAGATATTTTAAATATAGATAAAGAGATTGTGGTATTGCCAAGTCCTTATATGGCGATTCCTACCGCTTCTAATTTTTTATGTTTTTACTTTAAGAAGCATTTGGATTTTTATTTGTTTCAGAAAGGAAAAAAATCAAGCATTTTATCGAAAATTAACAGAAATCATACCTATACGACTGATTATGGAAATTTAAGTTTTGAAGACCGTAAAAATCTCATCGCGAACGATACTTATTATCTGGATAAAGATTTTCTTAGAGGAAAACTTTGTATTTTTATAGATGATATTAAAATAACAGGAAGCCACGAGTTTACGGTGAATAAAATTCTTGATGAATATAAGGTTGAGGCAGATTTTTTATTCATGTATTATGCTGAGCTGATGAATTTCGATCTTGATCCTAAAATTGAAAATTACTTTAATTATTACGCAGTGAAAAGTGTAGAAGATATCGCAGAAGTAATGGGAAAGCCTAGTTTTCAGTTCAATACACGAATTGTAAAATATATTTTAGGCTTAGATTCAGGTAATTTTGAGTATCTTTCGTCTAAAGTAAAAAAGGAACTGATGGATAATCTGCTGGAACTGGCAATCAGCAACAATTATCATTTAATAAAAGAATATAAAAACAATATAAACACTTTAACACAAACCGAATTATATTATGGCTATTAACTTACAGAAAGGACAGAGAGAAAATATAAACGCACCGAAATTTACGGTTGGTCTTGGATGGGACATTAACAATACATCTACCGGAACGGCTTTCGATTTGGATGCTTCTTTATTTTTATTAGGTGAAAATAAAAAGTTAATTTCAGATAATCATTTTATTTTTTACAACAATCTGGAGTCTCCGGACAAAGCAGTGATTCACTCTGGTGATAATCTTACGGGAGACGGTGCAGGAGATGACGAGCAGATTAAAATAGACCTTACAAAAATTGATGCTGCAGTGAAAGAAATTACTGTTGTGGTAACGATTCACGAAGCAGATTCAAGAAGACAGAACTTCGGACAGGTAAGAAATTCTTTCATCAGAATTTTCAATACAGATACCAACGAAGAAATTCTGAAATATGAATTAGATGAAGATTTCTCTATCGAAACCGCAGTAGAATTCGGAAGAATCTACAACAGAAACGGAGAGTGGAAATTTGAAGCAGTGGGAGCCGGACAAAGAGAAGGGCTTGAAAAATTCGTATCAATCTATCAATAATTTACCATGGACAATCAGGAAAATCAACCTATAGATCCGCTTGGATCGATCGAACCTTTAAAGACTTTTGAACCGACTCCGATGGCGCCGCCACCAGGTATAGCTACACCAAGTACACCTCCTGCCCCATTGGTAGACAGAGACGGAAATGTAAATCTGAATCAGCTGAAAACAGATGAACGTCAGAAATATGAAGCCCTTGCAGATTCTATCGACGAAACCAATCCGGGATCGATCGTTAATTTCGGGGCAGACCTTCAGAGAACATTATCCAACCAAAGTGACAGTTTCCTTGGAAATGTAAGGAGATCAAATTCCGGTGAAGTCGGAGAATTGATTAATAATTTATTAGTCGAGCTGAATTATGTAGATGTTGAAGAATTAAATCAAAATAAATTCAAAAGTTTTTTAAGCAAATTGCCTTTCATGAAAAGTGTCATGACGCAGATCGAGAATTTATTTGCGAAATATGATAAAATTATCAACAACATCGATCAGATTGCTTATAAAGTAAACGCAGGAATCATTACTTCCACGAAAGATAATGCTGTTTTGCAGACTATTTTTGAAAGCAATGTGAATGCAATTAAACAGATAGAAGAACTGGTGATTATCGGAAACCTGAGAATTGAAAAAGCGGGAGCAGAATTAGCGCACATGGAAGCCAATACTCAGGAATTTCAGGATTATCAGATTGCGGATAAGAGAGATTTTATTGCAAGATTAGACAGAAGATTGGCGGATCTGAAAGTAGTTCGTTTAATCATGATGCAGTCGCTTCCTCAAATCAGGCTGGTTCAGAACAACAACGTTTCGATTGCAGAAAAAGCGCAGACGATTTTAACAACAACGTTGCCGCTTTGGAAAAATCAGCTTTCACTGGCAGTGGCGATGTACAGACAGCAGCAAAGTATTGAAATTCAGCAAAAAGTTTCGGCTACAACAGAAGAAATTTTAAGAAAGAATGCAGAACGTCTTGGGCAGAACTCCATTAATGTTGCCAGAGCGAATGAACAGACGATCGTTTCTGTGGAAACACTGAGAGAAACAACTTCAAAATTAATCAATACATTGAACGAAGTGAAGCAGATCCAAAAGCAGGGTGCAGAAGGAAGAAGAAAGCTGGATCAGGATTTAATGACTTTGGAACACGAATTAAAAGCAAACGTAAGAGGATAATAACGAGAGATAAAAAGTGAATGATGATGCTGTAAACATATTGTCTCAGAGCAAAAGAAGATTAACCAAACTTAAACTTCTCGCGAATTTTTTTGAAAATGTTGATATAATTTCGATCTACATTAAGACAGATATTATCCATAATCTTTTTCAGGAAAATAAGGGACTCGATTACAGCAAACTGGAACTTTTTCATCTTCAGTACACCGACAGTCTTATTGAACTTTTAACCAAAATTAAAAGACAGAAAGAAAATGAGATGTTGGCGG
>NZ_JBBCQL010000039.1:0-27289 GCF_037149975.1 Chryseobacterium sp. VD8
TTGAATTTAAACCAAACTGAGACGAAATATCTTCATTGGTGAAGGCATCCAGAATCTGCAAATCTGCTGAACCGCTTAATTTTTTATTGGTTAAGTTCGATAGTTTGGATTGAAGATTCAGTTCATCTCCTTCTCTCAAAAATCTTGGGTAGTTTGGCGTTACCGAAAATTCTTTCTGCGTTACGACTTCTTTTTCCAGCGTTCCTGCTTTTGCATCTTTCGTATGTGCCAAAAACATCAGTTTCCATTTTGTCAGTGCTTCCGGAGAAGTGAATTCAAAGCTTACATTGCCTTCGGAATCGGTTCTCAGATCCGGATAGAAAAATGCGGTTTCGTTTAGGTTTTGGCGAACGGGGATTTTGGTTAAATCGCTGTTGGTTTCTACAGCCGAAATTCCTCTTTCTTTTTCATCGCCTTTCGCAATTTTTTTATGCAATTTTGGCCCTTCAAGCTCATTCAAAACCATGTCTTCGGAATAACCAGATGATCCGCCCACAAACGATAAACTTTCAGGAATATCGCCCTCATACCAATTGAAACATGGAGGTTCTATTGAAAAAGATCTTATATAAGGAACCTTTTTTGAAGCAAATCTCGCACTAAGATTATATTTAACTTTGTAAGACAATACCGCATAATACGGAACATAATGCTTTTTCCATTCAAAAGTGTTTATAGAAAACTGATCTAAAGATCTGTCATACATTGTTGCCAAGATTTCTGCTGTCAAGCTGAGCGGAGTTGAAGCATTTTTGTTATTTTCTGTAATTTTTACCGTCCATTTTTCTTTGGAACCCGGTTCAATCTTATCTCTGAAAGTAGTTGTTTTAATAATAAGAGGATTTTCGTTTTCTTTTATTTTAACCGTAATCTCACTATGCTGTACTTCATTGTAAGCAATGATCTGAAACTGAACATTAATTTCTGAAATATTTTTATTTTTAGGAACTTCAACAATATAGTTTAATACGCCATTTTTTAATTGTTTTATTTCAACTGTGGTGTTTCCCAGACAGTCCTGTAAAAAGATATATACCAAAGCATCCGGAATTGCAGAATATACGTAGATATTGGCTTTTTCACCCCTTAAAAATTCCTTCTTTGGATCTACAACATTCAGAAATACCTTTTCTTCTTTTAACGAATTTTTATCCCAAACATTAAAGTACTGAGATGTTTCGATTAACTCTTTATTCTGACTATCATAAAGTTCCAACTCATATCTCCCGACTTCTAATTTTCCTAAATCTAAATTGGCTGCCAATTTTTGGTTAGCTGTTTTTGGATCATAGATTTTATCGAGAATCACTTTTTCTATTTGTACCTCTTCCTCATATTCGTCCTCATCAAAATAGTCATGCGGGAACTTTGCTATAAACTCTTCTTTAGAAAATTGTGATAAATTCTGAATTTTATCTTCAAACATCTTTCTAAAAATCCTGTCTGGCGACTTCAGTTTGGAAAGTTTTAGATGGTATGGCTTTTCAACATCCTGATTATTATAATTTTTTGTTTCAACCTTAATTTTTATATTTTCGTCTGTAAAAGCATCTTTAATTTCTTCGGCTTTGATGTAATAAGGAACTGAAGCCACATTTATTTCAACAGAAGCCGACTGTGTTTCTCCATTGATATCCGTAACAGACGCTTCAATTTTAAAACAGTCTACCTGAAGACCTTTTAAATATGTATTTTCTTCAAAAGTTACAGAAATCGTGAATTCTCCGTTCTCATCGGTTTCGACATTTCCAAGTATAGAATTTTCACGACTATAATCGTTTGAATAATGACTAAAAAATTTCCAGCGGATATCATTCTCTGTAATTTCATAGTTTACAATTATATTACGGAGGGGAACACCTGAAAATGATATTGCTTTTCCATTGAGTTCTAGCGTCTGTCCATATTGATATTCTCCCTTTACGGGCTCAAAAGTAATCTCAAATTTCGGTCTTTTATATTCCTCTACAAGAAAAGTATGAAAACAGTCTGCTCCGTCCTCAATCATTAAAGCAAACGTTCCGTTTAGTTTTCCTTTAGGCAGAACAAAGCTTCCGTGATAAGAACCGAATTCATTGGTCGTAAATTCCTGTGAAGAAATTTCCTCTTCGTTTCCATCGGTTAAAACTATTTTTTGTTTTATTCCTTCAACAGCCGATTCCGTTTCGTTTTCTATTTTAGTATTAATTACCTTAAAATAAACGGTTTGTCCCGGTCGGTAAATCGCTCTGTCGGTAAAAATCTGCGGTATGGTTTTATTAAGGATATCTCTTGTTTGCTCTTCTGAAAATTTTCTTCCCCATATATCCAGAATTTGAAAATCATTAGTTTTTGGATGATGGACAAGATATTTTCTATATGAATTATTTACATCTGACGGAATTTTAAAAACACCTAAATCATCTGTTTTTGAATTCAGTTTTACCAAATCCTGATCTCGAAGATATTCGAAAAAAACAATTTCCTCGTTAGAAATCGGTTTTCCATTTTCACTGCTTACCAACCTGAATGATTCCGGAAAATCATTTGCATCTTTATGATGATAAATTATTTTATAATCGGATACTGTGAAAAAATAGTTTTTGACTGAATCGCTTTCAGCTAAATCTTTTGAAGAAAATTCTGCAACATACAATCCAGGAGGTAAAGGTTTAATCTCCAGAGAAGTTTTCATCTCTTCATAAATTTCACAGTAAGGAAGTGTATAATGTTCTTTTCTTATGAGTATTTTCTCAATTTCATGGTAAAATTTTTCTTCTGAACGATAATCTTCTGTATACTTAATAAAAGATTTAAATCCGCCTTTCACTTCATAAATATTCAGAATAAAATCAGAAGTATTGCGATATTCTGCCACTATATGAATCGGCTTATTGCTTTGTATCTGTTTTTCAAAATTCAGTCCCAATTCAGGGCAGGTCATTAAATCTTCTTTGTATTGAATTTCCTTTAAAAACGGGGAATTTGGAAACTGTTTTTTTGCCTGATCTGCAATTTCAAGAGCTTCTCTGGATTTATCATCATTCCTGTATATTGTCATGATGTCCCGCATTATTAAAACTTTGTAATCTCCGTCAATATCAGATTTCAGAATAGTTTGCAACTGTTGCAGTTTATTCAATTCTTTATCTAACGAACAGAGATAGAGCAATTTTTCGTGCATAAAATACAACTTCGAATTGCCCTCATTTTCATTAATCAATACATCATAAATTGTAAAAATCTTATTTTCATTTTCTTTCAGTTCGTTCTTCGTAAAAAAGCCGCCACCCAAAAGAAAATTAATTTTTCTCATTAAATACCAGTCATGCAAAGTTTTATAATAAGCAATATCCTCCTCATAACCTCTGAAAAGCGGACTGTATTTTTCAATTGAAATCTTTTTAAGAGACTCTTTTCTCAAGTCGTTTTTTCTGAAACTTTCGGATATATAGTTTTTAAAGTCGAGTACAGTCCATGTTTCAATTTGAGACAGATCCTGAGAATTTATATTGGTAAGATCTTCCCCTGAAAAACTTGCATTGAAATAATCAAGAGCAAAAGTACTTAGGAGAATTTCGTACAGTGTTTTTTCCTCTCCTTGTAAGGACTCTCCCGAATCATGCATTTTCTGCAGAAAATGGAAAATTCTATTATTTTCGTTATCTTCAAAATAGCGAGCATAATGTATGCCTGCAAATTCATTTCTAAGAGAAATTATAAGCTGTACCACGTTGGCTTCCATCATATTATGTTTTTAATATTTTTATCGTTATTTAAGAATTTAAAATTAATCTGAATAATGAAAATGGAGAATCGTTTTCGTTTTTAAATCCCAAATTCATCTTTCTCCCAAATCCATAAATTTACGCTTGGTAATCCACAGTAAATGGCAATTTCAGGACGATCCAATTGCTCTTCAAGATTTAATTCGTAACTCTCTACTGCCAAGTTGACTTCCTTCAAATTAGGCAATTTATTCAAAACCCGAACATCCGTAACTTTTGTTCTGTATAAATCCAGACGCTCTAATTTTTTTAACGGTTCTAAAGCTGAAATATCGTTTACCTCATAGCTTTCCAGTAATGTTAACCATTTCAAATTGGGAAATTTCCAGATTTCTTTCAGATCAATTTTATTCTGAAGAGAAGATAAATCTAGTTTTTCAAGGGATGGCAAGGTTTCAAACGAAGAAAAATTTTTAATCTGACTGTTATCCAGATCCAAAACTTTCAGCTTTTTCAGGGTTTTTAATTGCAGCTTCTTTATGTGTTCAAGCTTCAGAAATTCCAAATTAGGAAACTGGCTCAGCCCTTTCACCGCACAATCTTGATGACTGTAAAAACTCAATCTTTTCAGGGATTTCATTTTTGGAAGCATATTAATATCACATTTCCCGTCACTGCTTATATCCAAAGATTTTAAACGTTTTAAATGTTCAAATCCCGTACAATATAAATTTGATTCACTGTAGATATTTAAAAACTCCAAGTTTTTCAGATTTCCCAAATCGATAATCTTCTTTGTTTTTTCTATCCTTATTTCTAATTTTTTTAATTTTTTAAAAGTAAGAATAGATTCCACAGTCTGTAACGAAATATTGTAACCTATTTTTAAAGATTCCAGTGCTGTAAATTTTTCGATGGGATAGTTTGTGGGTTTATCCTGAGATTCATAAAACTCCAGCTCTTTCAGCTGTTTTTTTAGAGGAAACAGTTTTGAAAAAATTCGGGTATCTTTACTACCTTTTCCAAAACCGTTTAATTCAAAACTTGTCAAATTAGGAAAATGCTTAAAATAACTATGTTTTTTAATCGCTGAATCTCTAACCTCTACGCTCTGGATTTGTTTTGCAATGGATAAAAATGCATCCACATAAAACTTAGATTTATCAAATGTGAGATGATGCAACCTTTCAAATTTTTCCAGATTATCAATTTTTTTTCCTTTAAAATTGGTAAAATGTATATGATTAATATAATTTCTGATCCCTAATACATTTTTTAGATCGAGATGCTTTTTATCTTTCACGAAAACAACACAGGTAATTTTTTTATTAAAAGGATTTTCCAATTTCCTTATGTCTTCAACTATCGTATCATTATCGAATCCAATTTCTTCAAGCTCCTTAAGCTCAGAAATTCCTTCAAAATTTCCTATACGACAGTTTACAAAATCAATATCCCCCACCGATTTTTTAAAGGGTATAAAAGAAATATCTTTAAACTGCGAGTCGGAAATGCTAATCCTGTAAATTGATTTTTCTTTTATTTTTCTTGGATGATAGGTGAAGGTTATTTTATCAAGATATAATACAGAAATTCCTTCTATATTGCTTATCTCCTGAATGTTTTCAATATGACAGTTTTCAATAGAAAAGCTATGGTGTCCTTTACTAACTGATGTAGGAAAGCAATTCAGCCCGCTTGCATCAAAATTCATATTAGAAAAATGAATTTCACTTGGAAAGTCTCTCGTTACCTCACAGTCATTGTTTGTGAACGTCACATTATCCAAATGAAAAGAATAACAATTCTCCAACTTCAATAATTCTGAAAAATTGGAAATGGTAGAATCGCTGACATACAATCTTCCTACATTCCTGATCCACGGCAAGATGATAGAAAAATCGTCAATTGTTAAATTTTTGAGATCTATTCTTGATCTTGCATAATCTTCCCAAGGTTCTTCCCCTAAAATTTCTTTTAATCTTTTATAAGCTTCTGATGTTTTATCTGTTTGATGATTTTCTTTCATTGTACTCACTGTTTAACTTCTGAATGGTTATTTTATATTAATTTTAATTCGCTCTTTCAGATAATTTAAATCCCAAATTCATCTTCTTTCCAGATGAAAAACATAACACTCGGCAATGCATAATAAGCTGCTATTTCGGGACGATCCAATTGTGCTTTGAGATCCAGCTTGTAATTTTTTACTGCTAAATTCACTTCTTTTAAATTCGGTAAAGTGTTCAGAACTTTCACATCTGTAACGTTGGTTTTATATAAATCCAGACGCTCCAGCTTTTTTAAAGGCTCCAAACCGGAAATATCATCCAGTTCTTCACTTTCTAAAAATCCCAGCCATTTCAAATTCGGGAACTTATACATTTCCTTCAAATCAATATTATTCTGAATACATGATAAATCTAATTTTTCCAGAAATGGCATATTTCCAAAGGAAGAAAAATCTGTGATGTTACTGTTATACAAATCCAGAACCTTTAGCTTTTTCAAAGGTTTTAAATGTACTTTTCCAGATCGTTGAAGGCTAAGGAATTCCAAATTGGGAAAACGGCTAAATCCTTTCATATCGTGTTTGTTTCCAGATAATTTCAGTCTTTTCAAAGATTCCATTTGGGGAAGTGTCCTGAGATCGAACTTTTTATCATTGATAATTTGGAGAGATTTTAAACGTTTTAAATTTTCAAATCCGATAAACTTTGTCCTCGAATTAAAAATTAAAAACTCCAGCTTTTTCAGATGTCCCAAATCGAAAATATGCTTTGTTTTTGCTATGCTAATATCCAGCTTTCTCAATTTTTTCAACTTCATAATAGATCTTCCCGTTTTTGCAGAAATTTCATAACCCAATTTTAAGGTTTTCAGTGAAGTAAATTGTCTGATGGAATAATCTGGAGCTTTCTTATATATTTCATCGTCTTCATAAAAATCCAGACTCGTAAGCTGATCTTTTAACGGAAGTAATTTTGAAAAATTTTTTATCTCTTTACTCTCTCTTGAGAAGCAGCTTGATTCAAAACTCTTCAAATTAACGAAAGACCTGAAATAGTTATGTTTTTTAATCTCAGAATCTCTCATCTTCACTTTTTGAATCTGATTGGCAATAGGCAGAAAAGCATCGACATAAAATTCAGATTTATCAAATGAAAGAGTTTTAACCATTTCAAAATTTTCAAGATCCTTTATTTTTTTCACTTTAAAATAGGTAAAGCTTAATTCATTAATATAATTTCTGAGTGAGACTGCATTTTTTAAACGAAATGGTTTTTCCGCCTTACTGAAATGACAGGTAATTTCTTTATTGAATGGGTTTTCTAACTCTTCTTTGTTCTCAACAACCGTATCGGTAGTCATTTCAATTTCTTCAAGTTTTTCAAACTCTGAAATTCCGTTAAAACTTCCGATTCTACAGTTTTTAAACTCAATATCTGTAACTGATTTTTTAAATGGTATAAAAGAAATATCTTCAAACTTGGAGTTGAAAATATGGATCATGTAGATTGATTTTTCTTTTACCTTGCTAGGGTTACAAGTAAAAGTTATACTGTCGAGATGTAGTGAATAAAGCCCTTTTATATTATTGATTTCCTGAATATTATCAATATGACAATTATTAATAAAAAGATGCTTATATCCTTTACCGGATGACGATATATGGAAACTGTTAAAACAACCTGCATCAAAGGTCATATTTGAAAATCGGATTTCATAAGGAAATCCTCTGTTTACATTACACTCGTTGTTTCTGAAAGTCACATTATCCAGAGTGAAACTGGAGCAACTATCTATTTTTAACAATTCGGAAAAATTGGCAATGGTACAGTTGGTAAGTTTTACTTTTGTTACTTTAACGAGGTACGGTAAAAACTTTGAAAAATCCTCAATATCGACGTCATTGAGATGTAAATATTGAAGTAAGTTATATTTTAAGTAATCTTCCGGTTTTATTCCTAAGATCTCCTCAATTTTCTGCGTTTCTTCATCAAGAACCGTTGATCTATTTATTTGATTCTCTGTATTTTCAGTACTCATCGTTTACATGTTTTTATGGTTATTATTTAATGAAAATTATTTTATTCAGCCCTTAAAACGTTTTAATAATCGCCTGATACATCTGCTTCAGCAATTGTATCAATTTCAAATTTTAATAAAAGGATCACATTTAGACCTGATCTTTATAATTTTTTAGCTCAATAGAATTCTGCAAATAAAGAATAAAAGGAAATAACAACAAAGCGGAAAAAGAAAATTTAACAACTATGGTATTGGATATATTATATCAGAGATTTTTGGACATAAAAAAAGCCCTCTTAAAAAGAGAGCTAAATCGCTGAAAATCAGCTTGTACCCCAGGCGGGACTTGAACCCGCACGCCAAAAGAGGCACAGGATTTTAAGTCCTGCGTGTCTACCAGTTCCACCACCAGGGCAGGCGTGGAGCGAAAAACGGGATTCGAACCCGCGACCCCAACCTTGGCAAGGTTGTGCTCTACCAGCTGAGCTATTTTCGCATACTGTGCGGATGAAGGGACTCGAACCCCCACGCCTCTCGGCACCAGATCCTAAGTCTGGCGTGGCTACCAATTACACCACATCCGCGTTGATTATTAAAGAAAACTTATTTTTAAAAGAACTTGTTTCGTTTTGTCGTTTTCAGTGGTGCAAAGATAGGATAAATTCTTTTACCTCCAAAATTTTCAGGAAAAAAAATTAAAATTTTTACATTTTTTTTTTCACGTAGCCTTTATTACGATTGATTTTCTTACTTTTACAACGTTAATTAATATGATATGGAATTACAAGGAACGGTAAAGAAAATATTTGATGCTCAGACTTTTGCGAGCGGTTTCCAAAAGAGAGAAATGGTGATTCTGACGCAGGAGCAGTATCCACAACCGATAAACATAGAATTTTTGTCTGATAAGATCAGTTTATTGGATAATTTAAGAGAAGGAGAGAATGTAAAAGTAGGAATCAACATTAGAGGAAGAGAATGGGTTTCTCCACAGGGCGAAACAAAATACTTCAATTCCATTACAGGATGGAGAGTAGAAAAAGTATTTGATAATGCTTCAGAACCTACACAGGCAGCACCATCGCAGTCTGCTTCCCCGGTTTCCAACGAGAATCCTTTTGCAGATGACGAGGATGACGATCTTCCTTTCTAATACAATAGATAACACTGAAAATACAAATCCTGCTTTATCAAGTGGGATTTTTTTTGAAAATGGTTCGATTAGACGAAAACGAAATTTCATTTCCCGATCCGCAGGTTTATGACGGACATGAGGGTGTTATTGCTTTTGGCGGTGATCTTTCGATCGACAGGGTGTGGTTTGCCTATCAGCTCGGAATTTTCCCATGGTATAATCCTGATGAGGAAATTCTCTGGTGGTGTCCCGATCCGAGATTTGTGCTGTTTCCGAAAGAGATCAGAGTCTCAAAGTCGATGCGAAAAATTCTCAACAGGAATATTTTTACTTTTTCGGAGAATAAAAACTTCAGAGAGGTTATCAGAAACTGTCAGGAAATTAGCCGGAAAGGACAAACCGGAACATGGCTTTCGGATGAATTAATGGACGTTTTCATCAGGCTTCATGATTACGGACTGGCAAAAAGCATTGAAGTGTGGCGGGATGAAGAACTGGTCGGTGGTTTTTATGGTTTACAGATTGGAAATGTTTTCTGCGGTGAAAGCATGTTTGCCAAAGTAAGCAACGCTTCCAAAGCCGGATTTATTTATTTCGCTGAAAAATACCATAACAGCATCGAACTTATCGACTGCCAGTCTCACACAGATCACCTTGAAAGTTTGGGAGCCAGAATGATTCCTAAAAAAGAGTTTTTAAAAATTTTATACGAAAACAATGAACGCAGATAAAGAAAAATGGATCCTCCTGATTGTACTCAGCATTATTTGGGGATCGTCATTTATTCTGATCAAAAAATCTCTGGAGCATTTCAGTCCTTATCAGGTGGGCGCTTTACGAGTACTTATTGCAGGAATTATTCTGATGCCTGTTGCAATTTCAAAATACAAACTGTTTCCCAAGAAGCATTTAAAATGGCTGATTTTAGCGGCTTTTACGGGGAATTTCTTTCCGATGTTTCTGTTTCCGATTGCAGAGACAAAAGTAAGCAGCAGTATTGCGGGAATTATCAACTCCATGATGCCGATTTTCGTGATTATTGTGGGTGCTCTGATCTGGAAGTTTGAAACAACAAAGAAACAGCTTATCGGGACTTTAATTAGTTTCAGCGGAGTCTGTTTACTGGCTTTTGGCGGAGACGGAGAAGGCGGAAAATTTAAACTGATTCCTATTGTACTGCTTTTTCTGGCTACTTTTTGCTATGCTTTAAGTACAACAACGGTGAAATCCAAGCTTATGGAAGTTTCGTCAACCGTTTTATCGGCTTTTGTGTTTGGATTTGTTTTATTTTTTCCTTCGTTAATTGCTTTAACTTTTACCGGATTTTTCTCGACATTCAGTTTTGATGAAAGTAATCTGACGGGACTGTTTTTTGTAAGTCTTCTATCTATTTTCGGAACCGGATTAGCTATGATGATGAATTACCGCCTGTTAAAAGTTTCAACGCCATTATTTGCATCAACCGTAACTTTACTGATGCCTATTGTTGCGATTATCTGGGGAATTCTGGATGGTGAAAAGCTTTCGGTTTTACAGTTTGTGGGGGCAAGTATTATTATTGCCGGACTCATCTTTTTAAGGACAAAAACAAATGTTATCAAAAAATAAATCCTGCATTTCTGCAGGGTTTTTATTGTGTCATCGGAAAATCAAATGACTAATTTTTCTTTTTAACTTTTGCCTTCGCTTTTTTAACCTCATCTTTAATGAAAGGATACTTTTTCTGCATATCCGTTACTAAAGAAGGATCAAGCTCCAGTGCATTCTGAAGAGATTCAACACCTTTTTCCTGATCTTTAAGATTGAAATAACAGTTGCTGAGCTGATAATACAATTCGGCTCTGTTATGTGATTTTAAAGCTTCTTTTAAAACGATAATCGCTTCTTCATATTCTCCCAAAAGCATTAAAACTTCCGAGTAAGCATACCAGTTGTAGAATCTTGAAGGTTCTACATCCACCAGTTTTTTAAGGCATGAAAGGCTTTCCTCAAACTTTCCGGAATCAATGAAGAGAAATGCCAATCTTTTCTGATAATCAAGGTTATTTTCGTTAAGATAAGTTGCTTCTCTTGCAAAATGCAACGCTTCCGTCATTCCGCCCATTTCCTCGTAAAGATAAGACTGCTCCATCATGGAAAGGTAGAACTGCGGATCTTCTCTTAAAGATTTCTGGAAAAAGTTTAAGGCAACGATAGGCTGCTTCAAAGCTTTATAACACAGCCCGATTTTATAGAAGGTAAATGCTTTGGTATATTCCAGTTCCAGCATCTCTTCGTAAACTTCAATTGCTTTTTTATATTGCCCTAAAGCTTCATAACAGGCTGCTTTATTGGCATAAACTCCTACAGAATTGGAGTTGATCGCCAGCAAATAATCGTATCCTTTTATTGCTTCTTCGTAATTTTTTCTGTTGAAGTAGAATTGTCCGTACTCGAACCACGCTACTTCAGAATAGGCAAATTCATCCAGATATTCATTCAGAAAGGCAATAGCCTCCTCACTCTTATTAAGATCTGCAAAGCACACCATGCAGTTTTCCAGCGAATATTCATCCGTAGGATCTTCTTTCAGTGCTTTTCTGTAGTGTTTAAGAGCGTTAAAAGGGTCTCCTAAATTAACATATTCGTCCGCAATAAAATTGTGGAGGAAATTTTCTTCTTCCTTCAGCTCCAATGCTTTTTTACAAATTTCTATGGATTTTTTAGGATTTCCTAAATTCGAATAATACTTTGCGTAGCATACCAAAAAGTCTGTGTTTTCCATTGAAGAACCTTTCAGCTCATCGATAAGGTCTTTCGCCGCATTATAATCTTCCCATTCTAAAAGAACTTCAAGTTTTTTAATCTTAATGTCCAAAGAATTGGGATGAAGCTTCAAACCGTAATTCACTGCCATATCGGCGTAATTAAAGTCTCCCAGCTCCAGATAGTAAACAATGATGTCTTCCAATTCTTCTGTATCAAAGTAGAATTCATCATTATTTTCCATCATTTCTTCGAACTTCTTCACAAGTTCATTTCCAAAATACTCTTCCAATACTCACATCCTTCGTCGGCCAATGTCTGAATATGCTTACAAACCTCGACAAACTTTTTTAAATTAATATTACTTCTAAAATTTATGATTCAAAATGTATGCAAAGTTGCGAAATTTTTTTGACATTTATTTTCGTAAATTTCTATCTGAAAGATAGTAAAAAGATCATTATCATCAAAGAATTGTGGATAAAAAAGGAGGAGTTATTGTTAATTTAACATAATGATGAGCGCTTTTTGCGAAGATTCAAATCTTCAACAATTTTTGAAGTTTTCAACTTTTAAACAAAAAAACGGAGCTAAGAAAGCTCCGCTGTTATTTCAAATTAAATCAGACTTTTAATTTTTGCGATGATATCGTCTCCTAATTTATCGGCTTCTTCCTGAGATTTTGCCTCTGTATAAATTCTAATGATCGGCTCTGTATTTGATTTTCTGAGGTGAACCCAGTTGTTTTCAAAATCGATTTTTACACCATCAACGGTAGAAACTTCTTCATTCTGATATTCTTTTTCCATTTTGGATAAAATATCATCTACATTGATTTCAGGTGTTAATTCGATTTTCTTTTTACCCATAAAGTAACTCGGATAACCTGCTCTCAGTTCGGAAACCGTTTTATTTTCTTTTGCCAGATGCGTTAAAAATAAAGCAACTCCTACCAGAGAATCTCTTCCGTAGTGAAGATCCGGATAAATAATTCCTCCGTTTCCTTCTCCTCCGATCACTGCATTTTTTTCCTTCATTAAGGTTACCACATTCACCTCTCCTACGGCACTTGCAAAATATTCGGAATTGTGGGTGTTTGCCACATCTCTTAAAGCACGGCTTGATGAAAGGTTGGAAATTGCCACTCCGTTTTTATTTTTCAGCAAATAATCTGCAACGGCAACCAAAGTATATTCTTCGCCAAACATTTCGCCTTTTTCGTCAATTAAAGCCAGTCTGTCTACATCCGGATCAACAACGATTCCGAAATCTGCGCCTTCTTTTTTTACCAGCTCACAAATGTCTCCCAAATGTTCTTTTAGAGGTTCCGGATTGTGCGGAAAATGACCGGTCGGTTCACAGTATAATTTTACTGTTTCGCAGCCTAGTTTATCCAAAAGCATCGGAATTGCAATTCCTCCAGTAGAATTTACCGCATCCAAAACCACTTTGAAATTTTTAGCTTTAATGGCTTCTGCATCTACCATCGGCAAGTCTAAAATCTGCTGAATATGAATATCAAAAGCATCTTCTCGTGTCTCATATTTTCCCAAATCGTCCACTTCTGCATAGTTGAAATCTTCGCTTTCTGCCAAAGCCAAAACCTCAGCTCCGTTTTCTCCGCTGATGAACTCTCCTTTATCATTTAATAATTTCAGAGCGTTCCACTGTTTCGGATTGTGGGAAGCGGTGAGAATAATTCCTCCGTCTGCTTTCAGTTCGGGAACCATAATTTCAACGGTGGGTGTTGTGGAAAGACCTAAATCTACTACGTTAATTCCAAGCCCCTGTAAAGTTGCCGTTACCAGAGAAGACACCATTTGTCCGGAGATTCTTGCATCTCTACCGATAACCAGGGTTAAATCTTTTTTATTTTTATTGTTCTGAAGCCAGGTTCCGAATGCGGAAGCGAATTTTACCACATCAAGCGGCGTTAAATTATCGTTTACTTTTCCGCCAATGGTTCCACGGATTCCTGAAATGCTTTTTATTAGTGACATATTTCGCTCTGTTATAAATTAGTATCATTTTATCATAAACATCCTCTAAAATTTTATTGATCTAGATACGTGTTATCTGATATTTTCTTGACAGATTTAATAAAATCTTTTTGATTTAATATTTCAAGTTGCTGCTTTGCAATTCTATATAAATTATTAAATCTGGTTTGTTTGTCTAACTTAGATTTAATTAATTCTGAATTAAATGATTCCAGATTTGAAAGCACTGTTAATTCATTAATACTTGCAAAATCACGCATATTTTTTCCCTCCAAAGTTTGTTGAGGATTTGCTTCTCTCCATTGTTTAGCAGTGTAACCAAATAATGCGACGTTTAATACATCGGCTTCTTCTGCATAAGCCAGCCATTCACTGTTTTTTGCATAATTTGATGATGGTATGATATGATTTTTTACGGCATCGGTATGAATGTGATAATTTATTTTGCTCAAAATCCGTTTTACATCCCATTCTAAATTAAACTGATTTGCTTCAATTTCTTTTAATCGTTGAAATTCCTTTATCAATAAAAGTTTAAACATTGGGCTAATCCATGCCCCAAATTCAAAAGCAATATCTCTGTGAGCATATGTTCCTCCCTGTCTTCCGCTTTTTGAAACAATACCAATAGCATCAGTAGCTTCTATCCATTTTTTAGGTGTTAAATTAAACGAGTTTAGTCCTGCTTCTTTTTTAAAGGTGTCGAATTCGACACCTTTAAAATTAGGGTTATAAAGCTGTTCCCAAATTCCTAAAAACTCAACGGTATTTCGGTTTCTCATCCAGTTTCGAATGTGGTCATTTCCTTCTTCACCTCGAACCATGTCTGTGAGACAAATATAATCTTCGTCTTTGTATGATGTTATAGCAATTATCTTATCATCAACTTGAATTTTTTTCATTCACAAAAATTTTGTGTTCCGCTCGTAAAAATACAAAAATTAACTTTTGAAACTTAGATTATATGGGATTATTGCTAACTTAAAATTCTATGAACACCCGCAATCTTTATCGCAGCTGCTCCTTTTGGAACTGAACTTTTTCGGTGCGAAATTCTTTTTCAATATTCTGAATAAAGAGTAGCACGCGAATGCAACGATCAGTAAAACAATGATATATTGTAAAAGTAAGGAAGTATCCATTATTTTAAAATCTGATATACTATCATCGACACAAAATATGCCAAACCGGTCATCATTGCCACCTGTAAGCCGGTCCATTTCCAGCTTTTGGTTTCTCTGTAGACTACCGCAAGTGTAGAAACACACTGCATTGCAAATGCATAAAATAAAAGCACGGAAACTCCGGTTGCAAAGCTGAATACTTTTTCACCGTTTGGTTTTACATCACGTCTCATTTTATCGATTACTTTTACTTCGGGAGCATCATCTTCAAGACTGTATAGGGTAGACATAGTTCCTACAAACACTTCTCTTGCCACAAAACTTGTCAGAATTCCGACGCCCATTTTCCAGTCGTAGCCTAAAGGAGCAATTACCGGCTCAATTCCTTTTCCCATTTTGGCAAGGTAAGAATGATCTAGTTCCACATTGGTTGCCACGAACTGATTCGGCTTCTGTTTGGGTCCGAAATAGCTTAAAAACCAGATGATGATGCTTACAATGAAGATGATTTTTCCGGCTCCTGTAATGAATTCCCATACTTTGCCCAAAACCATTTTGAAATCATAAGCAAAAAGTGGTTTTTTATAAGTGGGTAAATCCATCACAAGATAGGTTTTCCCTTTATTTTTGATAAATCTTTTGAGAATGGATGCGGAAAATAATGCGACTAAAAATCCTAACAGATACATTCCCATTAAAACCAAAGCTTTGTATTTTATTCCTAAAAATGTTCCGTCTGAAATAATAAGCCCGATGATGATGCTGTACACCGGAAGTCTCGCAGAACACGTCATAAAAGGTGTTACTAAAATGGTAAGCAGCCTTTCTTTTAAATTTTCAATATTTCTCGTTGAGATAACTGCCGGAATTGCACATGCCGTTCCCGAAACCAAAGGAACGATACTTTTACCATTCAGTCCGAAAGGTCTTAAAATACGGTCCATCAGGAAAACAACTCTTGCCATATATCCTGAATCTTCCAAAAGATAAAGGAAATAGAGTAAAATTCCGATTTGTGGCGCAAAAACCACGATCCCACCGATTCCAGGAATAATTCCGTTTGAAATTAATGAATTAAGTGGTCCTTCCGGTAAATGTTCTGAGGTGAAAGCGGTTAACCAGGAGAAGAAACTGTCGATCCAGTTCATCGGATATTCTGCTAAGAAAAATACACTTTGGAAAATGATTAACAAAATCAAAAGGAAAACAACGTATCCCCAGAATTTATGAACCAGTATTCTGTCTAATTTTTCTGTTAAAAGTTCTTTGAACTGCGGTTTTTTAGAAATAACGTCGGACAGAATTTTATCTGCAAACTGATATCTTCTTACCGTTTCCTGCACCTGCAGTCTTTTCGGAACCAGACTTTTGGAATCCGGTTCGTTAATGAGTCCTACAATAGATTCCAGCTTCTCCAGATCTGTTCCCAGAGAAAGGCTCATCCACGCTTTATATTCGTTTTCAAATCCTTTGTGAAGAGATAGTTTCCTGATGAAATCTTTGTGTTCGGAAGGGGTTTCAAAAGAAATTTTCTCGGTTGTTATAAATTGATTATGATGAACGGCTTCTTTTATTTCTTCAATCCCGATCTGTTCTTTGGCATTGGTCTGAAAAACTTTTATCCCTAAAGACTCAGATAATTTATTAATATTGATCGTGATTCCTCTTCTTTCTGCCTGATCAATCTGATTGACGACCAAAATCATTGGAATTCCCAGATCCTGAATCTGCTGAAATAAAAGCAGTCCCCTTTTTAAGCTTAACGCTTCGAGAATGTAGATAACTCCGGCATAATTTTGCTGTTCATCAATAAGAAATTTAGAAAAAATAGCCTCATCTTCCGAACTTGGATAAATGCTGTAAGAACCCGGCAGATCGATGATTTCTACCTCTTCATTTTTGTAACTGTATGTTCCGGAATGGCTTGCTACGGTAACTCCTGCATAGTTTCCGGTCTTTTGCTTTTTATTGCTTAAAGCATTGAAAACCGTGGATTTTCCGACGTTTGGATTCCCGACTAAAAGGATCTGTTTTTTGTGAGCGCTCTGCATTAATTCAATTCTTCAACAATGATATAATCTCCTTCTTCTTCACGAAGAGCAATACGGCTTTTTTCATCTCCAAATTCCACATACATCGGACCGCTGAACGGAGCCTGATACAAAATTTTGAAGAAAGTTTCCGGAAGAAGCCCCATTTCAATGATCTTATTGGGCATTTTCAGGCTGTCGTTATCATACCCTACAATTTTTCCCAGTCTGTTTTTGGGAAATCCGCTCAACTTATGTAAATCCTTATGTTTCAAAGCCGATATTTTTGTACCTGCAAATATACGCTATTTAAATTTAATCTAAATAACGTATGTTATGAAAAAAATCAACCCAAATGCATGAAAACATTTGGGTTGATTCAAATATAATTTAGTAAATATGAATGTTACTTTTTCTTTTTGTCTGTAGAAGCAGACTGGGTAAGCTCGATAGGATTGTTGTTGGCATTGAAGAAATCCTTATACATTTTTTCCTGCTTTTTCATCATATCTCCGATTGTCCCATCCATTCCTGGGATTGTTTTAGACATGATCTCCTGCGTCATCATTGGTCTTGCAGTAGCGAAAGGATCTTTCTTGAATTCGTTAAACGTTTTTTCGAATTTTTCTCTCGGCATGTCGGTTACTTTTAAGCTCATGTTGGAAATTTTTTCTGCATAAGAAAGTTCTTCCCAGTTTGGCACTTTTCTGTTTCCCTGAAGCACCCATGAATAGTTTTTTGCATCATCTTCTATTTTAACGATCAGGCCGGGAAGCCCTGAAAACTTATAAGGACCATCCTGAAATGGCAGTTCTGTAGTGAACCAAGCCGTCCATTTTCTTCCTCCGAATTCAGCCGTTGCTTTTTGTGCATTATAGGCTCCGATTTTTTCTTTTTCGTTAGAAATTTTCCAGTCGAATTTCGGAGTTTCTGTATATGCAATTCCCATTGGTGAAAATCCGCTTGCTATTCTTTCGATGTACTGGATTTTCATATCAGGATATGTTTTAACCACTTTTTCTGAGAATTTCGGCATTCTGATAGATTTCGACATATCTTTAAATACTCCCGACTTCTGCATTGCTTCAATCTGAACTTTCATGATAGAATCCTGAGCAAGCATGGTGTAATCTCTGTAAACGGATCTGTCTTTCACGATGTCTAAAACCGTCATTACTTTTTCCAGTTTTGCAGAATCGCTTTTCGGCTTGAAAGTAAGTTCATAAAAAAAACGGTTGGCAGTTTCTTTAGAGTCTTTATCCTGTGCACTTACCAATGCAAAAAATGCAACCAGAAATATTGAAAATAGTTTTTTCATTTTAAATAGAATGTTTATACAATTAGTTAGCGGTTTCAGATTTTTGTTACATATTTTTTTTAATTTGTTTCTGAATTTTCTTTTATCAAATAAAAAAAACCAGCCTTTGAAGACTGGTTTTGATTTTATTTAAAGTTGAACTTTACAGTAAACATGACCTGACTTGGACGGAGCTGAATTCTTGTGTAATTGGTATTTGTTGCATTAATTTCATACGTTTCAAATACCCTCTTATTTGCGATATTCATCCATTTCAATTCGAAATCGATTTTCTTTTTAGCCCATGTGAACTGATAAGAAAGATCATAGAATCCATTATTATATTTTGCATTAGCTGCATTGGTATTCACCTGATCCCAATTAAATCCAATAGTGTGGTTTTCTATAGGATAGAAGAAAAGTCCTAAATTATGGGTAAAACCTCTTCTTGCTGCATTGGAAACTACATCTCCCGTACTTGTCTGCTTTGTTCTGGAGAAACTTGCATTATAATCAATGCTCATCCAACTGAAATAGGTGTTGTTGAATTTTACTCCAAAAGACTGGCTGTTGTTCTTGTTCGTATAGGAAGCATTATCCAGGAAAGCGTCAGATTTTGCTGTATTATTACTGTAGCTAACAGAAGCATTTGTTTTGAATTTCGGGAAATATTTTCCTACTTCTACATTATATCCATTATTCAGAACATGATTATCCTGTTCCTTATACTGCATAATAGTATATCCTGCTTCGTTGATTGTAGGATTGGATATTAAGTTCCTCTTTGCATCAGAAAATCTGTAGTTAATGTTAAAGAACAAATTATTCAACGGATTTCTGTATTCGATTCTCGTTCCTGCAGATTTATTATTATTCTGAGGAATCGGATTGTTAATATCCATCGCACTGATTCCCGCTGGAGAAGTCATTAAAAATCCTGAATACGCAGTGTTTATTTCACCGAAATTATTATTAACATTAGCATTTACGGAAGCTTTCCAGAAAGATGCAAATGTATACTGTGCAAAAATACTTGGTTCAAATGTCACTTTATTCACTTCTTTGGAAACCAGTCTTATCGGATCATCTGCTTTAATATTATTTGAGTTTACCGGGAAATTAGCATACAACATCCACGAATCGCTCTTATAATTCACCCCTAAACTTCCGTAAGGTGTCGCTGTAGTATACTTCAAATCATTACTGTACTGCGAAGCGGGTGTAGGATTTGGGCTGGTAAAAGGATTTGTTATAATATTCGACAAACTCGAAACTAAATTAGTCGATTTAAAATTAAATCCAACTTCCGGAGTAAACGTCCATCCTTTTGTAGAAAAACCAATATTTGCAGAATGATTGGCTTCAAAAGTTTTAAGTCTTAAATTCTGACTTACAAAAGATGTAGATGTAGGAAGAAAACCGGGAATTGCCAGATAGGAAGACGGTGAAACATCCAAAGTCTGTCTGTCTGTCTGGTAGCTGATGTATGATAATACATTTACCATTTTTTCTTTCCACGGAATAATGGTACTCAATGAGTTTTGGAAAGAAGTTGTAGGCGATTCTACAGCTTCATCTCCATGCGCTGTATAACTGCTTGCTGAACCTTTTACTGTTCTGTCAACAATTCCTCTGTCGGCGTTCCAATACTGAGAAAAGCTTGTCGTGTTTTTAAAGAATCCTTTTTTAGCGTTTTTAGTAAAAATTAATTCTCCTTTTGCTTTGTCTGTATAGAAATTATTGCGGATATTCTGTAATATTGTGGACGCCGGTCTTTTAGGCGTTGCAAAAAGATCCTGTTCATTATAAGATTCTCGTTCCACCGCATTGTTAGTATAATTGGCATTCGCTTTCAGCTCCCATTCTTTTTTCTTATCGATATTGGTAAGGTAGTTTGCAGAAACATAATGAACACTGTTCATGAGATATCTTTTTACCGGAAGATTCGGCGTACTTGCATTTTCTACATTCAGCCAGTCGTTTTGGGTTGCGTTGATTCTTTTTCCTTCGAATCTGTTTCCGAAAGACAGAATATTTCCTTCGTTTTCTACCTGTTCGCCGTTATTGTTGGATTTGTAATTAACCACCCACTGACTTTTCTGTCCAAAGAACATCGGCGTAAGTTTTACATTCCATAGAAGCGGGCTTCCTCCAACTCCTACTTCTCCTCTCCCCGTCATCGTCACAGAATTTTTCAGCTTGATATTAATGGCTGCCTGATCAGAAGGTACTTTATCCTGTAAGATTTTTACCGGCTGGTGATTTTCCAGTACCTCAACTTTCTGTACCGCATCTTTCGGAAGCGAGTTGTTGATGGTTCCATAACCACCTTCCATTAAGTCTTTTCCGTTGACGTAGAATTTATTGATCGCGTTCCCCTGATAAAGAATCGTTCCGTCTGTATTGACTTCAATTCCCGGCATTTTTTTCAAAACATCAGCTAATGTCCTGTCGCTTTTGCTGTCGAATGCCTTAAGATCGTAGGAAATGGTATCTCCTCTTGCCGTAACCATTTTTGTTTTAAGCTTCACCTCTTTAATTTCCGTTGCTTCGCCTTCCATTTTGAAGTTGAGCGTCTGATCGCTGTTGCTGATCTGCTTCGTTAAAGGTCGCTGGTTGAAAGCCTTTACTTTAAGGTCTACATTAGATTCTCCGGAAGTGAAGGTGACTTTGTATTCTCCTTTTGAGTTGGTAATTCCGTAGGCAAGAATAGCATCTTTTCCCGGCTCTTCCACCGTTACACTAGCACTCGGGATTCCCACTCCGTCTTCATCCGTGATCTTCCCCGAAACTGTTTTCTGTCCAAAAGCAATTACAGAGAAAAAAATCATCAGGAATAAAGATATTCTCTTTTTCATAATTTATTATTTGCTTAATTAGTTAATGGTTAAAGCGTTTTGTTACACGAGTATAAAGATTGCATTTATAGCAAAAAGTTAAAATCTTTTTATCACTACAAACATAGTGATATTTTTTTGATGTGTTGAAATTTATTTTTTAAAGTAAAGTTCCTTTCCTGATGAAAAATTTTCTATGCATTATGCTCTCAAATAGTATTTAATGAAAAGACCGAATTTTTGAAGTGTTTTATTATTAATTCTTTGGCTAATTGTATACATTTGTAAAAAACAATTTCATCTATGGGAGTAGGAACTAATCTTAAAAAGCTGAGAAGCAAAACGAAACTTTCTCAACAGGAAATTGCCGATATGTTGGGATTAGACAGAAATACATATACCAATTGGGAAAATGAAACAACAGACATAAAGTCTCATTACATTCCGAAACTGGCTGAAATTTTTCAGGTAAGCATTCTTGAACTTTTTGGTGAAAAGTCAAAAAGTGAATTTGTCAATAATAATTACGACAATAAAGAATCTTCAATTGGTCAAAAAGATATTCAACAGGGAATCATTATCAATATTACAGATTCTGAAGCAGCAAAAGTAATCAGTTCTCAACTTGAAGAACTGATAAAAAGTCTGAAAAAATAAGTCGGTTTTTTATCTGACGTTTGTGTTTTGAGCCTTAGTTTTTAAGGCTCTTTTTTTATTATTCAAAAGGTTTTAGTTCCAAAGGATTATTGTACATTTTTTTCTTCCTATCATATGCATTTTGTAATTCCCTTCTTAGTTCTTCACCCATATCAGCAGGATATCCAGCCAAAGTAAACTCCATATTATATTTAGCTTTTAAATATTTATCTTTTGGATAATTTTTATATTCATTCAAATTAAAATCAAACTCATCCGTATATTTTTCTACTTTTGTTAGTGTAAAATGATAATCATCTCTTGTATCATACAGCTCAAAAATTAATCCCGGTAATCCATTAAATTTGTATGGTCCTAAAGACTGTGGATAATCTTTAGAAAAATAGGCGATCCATCTTCTCCCAAACTTGTTTGTTGCTGCCATTTGACATTTAATTCCATTGATTATTTTTGTATCACTGTACAAAACCCATTTTATTCCTCCTTTTTCTTCATAGCGCACTTTAGAATCAATTATGGTAATAAAAACAGATGTCTTATTATTAGATCTGATCAATCTTTCCTGAAAATAATCACTAATTGCTCTTGTATCTATTCCCTTAATTTCATATTGTCCTGTATCATTTAAATAATTTTGTGCCGCACCAAAATAATAATTCTGAGAGTTTCCTACTAAAACAAATTTTTGATTATGTTGATATTTTTCTCCCAATTGAAGTTTAGAATCATAGGTTACTTTTATAGTAGGATCAAATGCTACTCTTTGTCCAAAACATAAAATCGTTAAAAAAGTAGAAAAGAATATTAATTGCTTAGCCATAAAATCATTCAAAAGGTTTTAATTCCAGAGGATTGTTAAACATTTTTTTTCTCTTCTCAAGAAGCGAAAGAAAATATTTACTTTCTTCTGCACCTATCTCCAATCCGGGAAATGCAGCGAGGGTATTCTCCAGATTATATTTTGCTTTTAGATATCTATCTTTTGAATAATTTTTAAATATAGAAAGTCCAAAATTAAATTCATCTGTAAACTTTTCTACTTTCGTTAGTGTAAAATGATAGTCATCTCTTGTATCGTATAATTCAAATATTAATCCGGGTAATCCGGTAAATTTATATGGTCCTAGAGATTGCGGGTATTCTTTAGAAAAATAAGCGATCCATCTTCTACCATACTTATTGATTGCTGCCATTTGACATTTTACCCCATTAATTAATTTTGTATCTCCATAAAGCACCCATTTTGTAGTGATCTTCTCTTCGTAGCGAATCTTATCTTCTCCGTATCTAAAGAAAACATATGTTGTTTCGTCCTTTCTTATTAATCTTTCTTGAAAATAGTCGCTCAATGGTTTCAAATCTATTCCGTCTTTAGCTTTATATTGTCCCGTATCATTTAAATAATTTTGTGCCGCACCAAAATAATAATCTTGAGAATTTCCGATTAAAACAAATTTTTGAAATTGCTGATATTTATCTCCGAATTTTAATGATGCATCGTAATTTACCCTTATTGAAGGAGAGAAAGTTACTTTTTGAGCATTAAAATAAAATGATACAAATGTTAAAAATAAAATAAAATATTTCTTCATGATTTATATTTTATTAGGCGGAGAATTCTCCGCCTAAATTAATTAAGGATTAATTGTCACATCCGGTTTTGTTCCACATTCAAGAAAGTTTATTGCTTGAATTGTTTGAGCCATTTGTGAATAGGTTGCATTATCTGAAAAGGTGGTATAATGTTTCACACCGCAAGTCGAAGTCCAAACCGCCTGAACTCTCGCAAACGCCATAACGGAAATTCCGAACATGGCGCAAAATAAAATTTTCTTTTTCATAGAATTTTTTCTTTTAATTGTTAATAATAATTTTTCCCTAGCTATACAATTTTATCTAGAATAAATGTATAGTTCGGATGATGCATCATTATGACTTTAAAGAAATACATTCTGCAATCGTATCACAAAATGTTTCGCGAATTTCCATTTGTGTCATATCACAAAACTATGAATAATAATGTAAAACTATTGCATAAGAAAATCGGCAAATTAAGCCTTATTTTTTAGGCATGACAAAAAAAAATTTTATTTCAAAAATTAATAAAATTCATTAAAATTTATTTTGCGTTTTATAATTGAATACCTTTCATTGCTTTTTTTAGAATGAGATAGAAAAAATTCTATCTTTTCCCTTATATTATTCTCTTCAGGGTAAAAACCAGTTATAAATATTTTTTTAT
The DNA here is from genome assembly GCF_037149975.1 of Chryseobacterium sp. VD8. NCBI lineage: Bacteria > Pseudomonadati > Bacteroidota > Flavobacteriia > Flavobacteriales > Weeksellaceae > Chryseobacterium > Chryseobacterium sp. VD8. Next base: position 23,807 of record NZ_JBBCQL010000039.1, read on the forward strand.
TTTAGCGGGAAGAAATGAATTTTTATTCATCAAATTGTGTTTTTACCCTGCAATTCTTTTTTGCAGGGTGTTTTTTTTAAAAAATCGCGCTTATAGAAATATTTCGCATTACTTTATCTTAGTCTAAATAGTTAAAAATGATTTGAATCATAGATTAAAAAAAGCTTAAATCTGTTAACATATATTTTTATTTAATAATTTTGTAACATTAAATTTTTAAGAAATGGGAATTAATTTAAAGCCTATAGATATTGTAGATGATATTACTCAGGAAGAATTCATTGAAAAGTATCTGAAGCCGAGAAAACCTGTTGTCATTAAGAACATGGCAAGAAAATGGCCAGCGTACCAGAAATGGACCATGGAATACATGAAAGAAGTAGTAGGCGATGTGGAAGTTCCGTTGTACGACAGTTCGAAGGCAGATCCTGCAGCTCCCATTAATGCTTCTGCAGCCAAAATGAAATTCGGAGATTACATCGATCTTATCCAGAGAGAACCTACCGATCTTAGAATTTTCCTTTTTGACCCGATAAAATTTGCCCCGAAACTTCTTGAAGATTATATTTCTCCTAAAGAATTAATGGGAGGATTTCTGGACAAATATCCCAATATGTTTTTCGGAGGTAAAGGTTCTGTAACGTTCCTGCATTTCGATATTGATATGGCTCATATTTTCCACACGCACTTCAACGGAAGAAAGCATATTCTTCTTTTTGATTATAAATGGAAAGAGAGACTTTACCAGATTCCTTATGCAACGTATGCGCTGGAAGATTATGATATTGAAAATCCTGATTTTACAAAATTCCCTGCCTTAGACGGTGTAGAAGGTATTGAATGTTATCTTGAACACGGAGACACTTTGTTTATGCCAACCGGATGGTGGCACTGGATGAAATATCTGGACGGAAGTTTTTCTATTTCCCTGAGAGCTTGGGACAAATCCTGGGCGGTGAAGGCACATTCTTTATGGAATCTTACGGTGCAGCGTAAATTTGATGACATCATGAAGAAAAACTTCAAGAAAAAATACATGGACTGGAAGGAAAAAGTCGCTGTAAAAAGAGCAGAAATCGCCCTGAAAAGAGGCTTACCAAGATAAAAAAAAGACGTTTCGGCTGAAACGTCTTTTTTATTGATTAAAATTACCTGATTATTTTCTCAATATTTCCTTTTGCACAGTTAAAAGCTTCTTCTGCTTCTTCGTAAAATATCTTCATTGAGATCTCAAACCCGCTTGCCATAAAAAAGGTAACATGACCTTCAATATTGTAGCTCAAAAAGCCAATATGGTTTACATTAATTACCAATGGCTGTCCCATAACCTTTGCTCCTTCCAGTGCATTTGGCTTTTTTACGTGGATAACGTTCGACGCTTTCACATAAATCAAACCGTCTGATGTTGTTTTAATTATATAAGCCATGAACTATTTTTCTGTAAAGGTATCAAATTAAACCACATGAAAAAATCCCCGAAAGATTCGGAGATTTAGTCAAAAGTATTAATATTTATAGTGATTGGTGTTTTCTCTTTGAAGAGTGATAAAAAATATTCCCGAATTGCTCCGGGAAATATTTAAGATCCCTTATTTGTTTATTTTTTAATAGTTGCAATTGAGTATTCAACTACTATGCCAAGAATAAGAAAGAACTGAAAAAAAATATTTTTTTTGTTTTTGATACCTCATTAGAAGATTTACCCTGAAAACGGCATATTTTTAGATTAGCTCACTGTAACACACCAAAAAATATACATATGAAAGCAACTGCACAATCTGAAAACATCAATTCTCATTTTAACAGGGAAGTTGAACGCCAAAAAGCTCTTAAAGCTCTGGAAAAAGCAAAAAGCATTAAAAGAAAAGTTGTTTTCCTGCCGCAGGGAGCAACAGGAAATCTAAACTACAGAGATTCATTCTAAGTTTACTATCAAAAAAATGAGCTGCAGAAATTCTGCAGCTTAATTTTTTATATCAGTTTTGTAAGTTCTTCTACCAAAAGCTTTACCTGAAGCGGTCTTTTCTTTTTATCAACATCTAGTCTGTTGTAAAATCCGGTTTTCACGATCACCATCTTTTTTTCGGGAATCATAATGATGAACTGTCCTAAAAATCCGTAAAAGAACCTGCATCGATAATCATTTTCGTCATCTGCCCAGATTGTGTAACAAAATGCATCGTTCTCTATTGTGGGCGATAAAAGTTTTTCACAATATTCTTTGCTGATGAGCTGCTTTCCTTCCCACTCTCCTTTCTGCATAATGAATTGTCCAAGTTTTGCAAAATCTCTTGCTACGGCATGAATGCAGCAGAACGCTTTTTCAACGCCTTTTTCGTCTACGCGCCATTTAGCATGAGATTCCATTCCCAAAGGCTGCCATATTTTTTCTGAAAGATAGGCTGCAAGATCTTTTCCTGTAGCTTCTCTTAATGCAAGACCTAATAATTGTGCTGCAACACTTTGGTATTCGTACTTTTCGCCCGGCATTTCTTTAAAATCTATCCCAAAAGCCTGCGCTGCAAGATCGTCTACAAAATACTGTCTGGAATTCTCTGCAAAAGGATGATGGTATTCTTCTTCCCAATCCAATCCCGCCTGCATCGTCATTAAATGCTTAAAAGTGAGATGTTTTCCGAAACGGCTGTTTTGGTATTGTGGAAAAACGGTGGAAATCATCTGGTTTTCAGATTCAATATATCCGTCATCTATCGCACATCCCGTTAAAACAGAAAGAACGCCTTTCGCCATTGAAAAGGAATTCATTAAAGAAGAAGCATCATGATCTTTCCAGTATTCTTCGTGCAGGAGTTTTCCGTCGTGAAGTACCAGAAGAGAAGATGCTCTCGTCTTTTTTAGCTCTTCCAAAACTCTTTCTGAAAGTTCCTTTTTATTGTAACTGATGTGTTTCTTCCATCGTTTCGGATGTCTGTTGTGAATAACCCGTGAAGGAAATTTTTCCTCATCATCTATTGAAGGAGTAAAAGGTCCTTTTTTTAAATTGATCGCTAAAGCTTTAAAAATATATCCGTATCCCGAAAGAAAAACTACAGCAACAAATGCTGAAATTCCGGCGATACCTGCGGTTAGAAGTTTCCTCATAGTAAGTTTGAAAAATTGATGTTCAGATAAAATCTTAATTATCAATCATTCAAAGTATATGCCGCCAATTTTATCGTTGGATTTTTTATTGTGCTGCATTATTAACAAGCAATTCTTCCATATTTCGGGTGACTTCGTTGCAGGAAAAACAGGCTTCTTTGCCATCCTGAAACCATCTGCACTGGGAACGGATCGGACAAAATGATAATTCAGTATTTTTTGGAAAATTCAGATCCTGAACTTTTTTAGACAGAGAACATCTTGATTCCTCATGATTCCATTGTCCGCATCCTTTTTCCACACATTTTCCGGTGAAACGGAACCGCTGTTCCAGATTTTCATTCTGTTCAATAAAATCTTCTGTGACGGTAAGAGGGGTTA
>NZ_JBBCQL010000040.1:0-27268 GCF_037149975.1 Chryseobacterium sp. VD8
CGATGCAGTGAATTCCGACAGAGGAGATTTTGTTCCCGTATTTTTAAGTGAAATTCCTATTCTTTTCAGAAAAAATATATTGCCGCTTGATGTTGCTTTAATTACTGTTTCACCGCCCGACAGACATGGTTTCTGTACATTGGGCACCTCCGTGGATGTTGCAAGAGCTGCGGTGGATACCGCAAAAATCATTGTCGCAGTAGTGAATCCTTTAATGCCGAGAACGCATGGCGACGGAATGATCCACATCAGCAGAATTCATAAGCTTGTATGGCATGAAGAAGAACTTCCAACCGTAGATTACGGGGCAAAAGTAGGTCCGGAAGAAATGCTGGTCGGGAAAAATGTTGCTGAATTAATTGACGATAAATCCACCCTGCAAATGGGAATCGGAACCATTCCGGATGCGGTTCTGAAATGTCTTCACAATCATAAAGATCTGGGAGTACATACCGAAATGCTGAGTGACGGTGTAATTGACCTGATCCAGAATGATGTCATCAACAATAAATATAAAGGTTACAACGACAATAAAACCATTACCAGTTTCTGTTTTGGAACAAGAAAACTGTATGATTATGTAGACGATAATACGGTATTTTCCTTTGATGATGTAAGTACCGTGAATTTCCCGATCAATATCATGAGAAATAATAAAATGGTTGCGATTAACTCGGCGATTGAAATTGATCTTACCGGACAGGTCTGTGCAGATTCTATCGGAACGATGCAGTACAGCGGAATCGGCGGACAAATGGACTTTATGAGAGGAGCAGCATTAAGCGAAGACGGAAAACCGATCATTGCCATTACTTCGAGAACCAAAAAAGGAGTTTCCAGAATTGTTCCTTTCCTTAAACAGGGAGCCGGAGTGGTAACCACAAGAGGGCATATTCATTGGGTTGTAACGGAGTACGGTACTGCTTACCTTTACGGAAAAAATTTAAGACAGAGAGCTCAGGAATTAATCAGCATCGCGCATCCCGATGACAGGGAAATGTTGGAAAAAGCTGCTTATGAAAGGTTTAAGCATTAATATTTTCTATATTTTAAGAGCTTATTTTTCTTTCTGCCAGTCAAAAAAACAGTCTACGATTTAACATAATGAAATAGTTAAAAAAAAATCAGTCAATTGGCAGTATATTTGCAAAAAAGCTTTTAAAAACAGGAAATTGAAAACGATATATAATTCGATAAGAGAAGAGGTTATAAAACATCCCAAAGTGAAAAATTCGGTTCTGGGAAATGTACAGGAATGGAAACGAAGCCATTATATTATTCTTTCTGAAATCATTAAAGATGAACTTTCTGAGGCTGAAGAACTTAAAGGCGGAAAAAAGTTTGAAATTGGGAATACGATTTCCCATGTTACCCTTCAGCGTTTTTTTGAAAATGATTATCAGGACAAAACGCACAACGATCTCCGGTTTCTGAAAACACTGGATAAGATCTGTATTTTTCTGGGGTACAAAGATTTAAATGCTTACATACAGTTTATAAAAGAAAAGAGACAGGGAGATGATGAAGACAACAGTCAGAAATTCTTTCGGATGGTATATGACTACTGCGCTACCGTTTTTGAATTTTACAAGCAGTTTCCTCAGCATAAGACAGAACTTTTCACAGATCTGGTATTCAATGAATCGCCCTTTATGGAAAGAGCCTCACATTTCAGCAAAGAATTGTGTGAAAGAGATTTTCATCTGGTAACGAAAAACAACCGTTCGAATTATGAAGTATTTGACATCCATATTGTGACAGATGAACCGGACAAAAAAATTCTGGAATCTCAGGAATTCTGGAACCTGCTTTTTAAAGTAGGAGCAACAGGTGAAGAACATTTCGTTAACCAGCTGAATACACAGATTTATTTTATAAGAAAAATAGACAATGTGTGGAAAATATGGGATAATTATAACCCGGATGCAGGAAGATTAAACAATCTAAAATAAAGAAAGCCGCAGGAAAAACCTGCGGCTTCATTTTTCGAAATATTTTTTTTTCACTTGTTAGTAATACAAATCTATACATATTATCAGCATAATAATAAACTTAAATATACTTAAATGAACTTTTCTTTACGATTATGTTAAATCAACCTAACGATTGTTTGTTAATATTTTTCGTATTAGTAAGAAATTCGTAATTTGCATTCCCATAAATATAAAGTAAAAATAGAAATATGTCAACACTTACATTTGCCGAAAAAATTGCTCAGGCTGAAAATTTTTTACCGATCAATGGTACAGATTACATTGAGTTTTATGTAGGAAATGCTAAACAGGCTGCACATTATTATAAAACCGCTTTTGGTTTTCAGTCTGTTGCATACGCTGGTCCTGAAACTGGAGTAAGAGATCGTGCTTCTTATGTTCTTCAGCAAGGAAAAATCAGATTGGTACTCACCACAGGACTTAAATCTGATTCTCCAATTAATGAGCACGTAAAAAAACACGGTGATGGAGTGAAAATTTTGGCTCTTTGGGTAGATGATGCCTATTCTGCATTTGAAGAAACTACAAAAAGAGGCGGAAAACCCTACCTTGAGCCGGTAACGTTAACAGACGAAAACGGTGAGGTAAGAATGTCCGGAATTTATACTTACGGAGAAACCGTTCATATGTTTATCGAAAGAAAAAATTATAACGGACCTTTCATGCCCGGTTACGAAAAGTGGGAAAGCGATTACAAGCCTGAAGATGCAGGTTTACTGTATGTAGACCACTGCGTAGGAAACGTAGACTGGGACAGAATGATCCCAACGGTAGAATGGTATGAAAAAGTAATGGGATTTGTAAACATTCTTTCTTTTGATGACAAGCAGATTAATACAGAATATTCTGCTTTGATGTCTAAAGTAATGTCCAACGGAAACGGCTACGCAAAATTCCCGATCAACGAACCTGCAGAAGGGAAGAAAAAATCTCAGGTAGAAGAATATCTGGACTTCTACGAAGGTGAAGGAGTACAGCACATTGCAGTAGCTACAAAAGACATTATCCATACCGTAACAGAACTGAAAAAACGTGGGGTAGAATTTTTGTCTGCGCCGCCTGAAGCCTATTATGACATGGTTCCTGAAAGAGTGGGACACATCGACGAAGATATTAAGAAACTTCAGGAGCTTGGTATCCTTATTGATCATGATGAAGAAGGATATCTGCTTCAGATCTTTACAAAACCTGTAGAAGACCGCCCTACTCTATTCTTTGAAATTATTGAAAGACACGGGGCACAAAGCTTCGGAGCAGGAAACTTCAAAGCATTATTCGAAGCATTGGAAAGAGAACAGGAAAGAAGAGGAAATCTTTAATTTTATAGTAACAGTGAGTTTTGTCAGGATGAACAGTCTTGACAAAACTTTTTTATAAAAAACACATTAATATGAAAAAATTTTTAATTGGAATGTTATTTTTAGGAGCGAGCTTTGGTCTAAAAGCTCAATATGGTTCGCTGAATGACATTCTTACAAGACTTGAGGAAAGAAAGGGAGTCAACCAGAATCTGGAAACGGTAAACATTGACAACAAAAAGTTTGTTTTCATCAACGATGAAGCAGACCATACCGAAAGGGATTTTATCGTCATTAAAGGAAATAAAGCAACTTATGTAGAGGTTTTTGACGATAAAGCCACCGGAGAAAGCAGTTCAAATGTTTTTTCAGGGGATATTGTAAGAAACAAAAAGAACATCATTTCTTTAAGAGCTGATCTTCTGGAAAACAAAAAAGTTCCGATCCCCGTTACCAAAACGCTGCTTTTAACAAGACAGGACAATATTCTGTACCTGATTGACGTGAACACAAAAGCAAGATGGATTGACGAAGAATCTTTTTCTAAAGTTAAAAACAAAACCAAATCTAAAAAGTAATATTTAAACAAATATTACAACCAAAAATTCTAACGGATTTATATAAAGTCCAAACTAAATTCTAAAATTATGAAATCATTTGTAGAATATTCATCAGATTCAGATTTTTCTATTCATAATATTCCGTTTGGTGTAGCGGTTTTCAACAAAGAATACATCGGGTGCTGTACAAGAATCGGTGATCAGATTATAGATCTGGCAACGTTGTACGATTTAGGGTATTTCGAAGAAATCGAAGGCTTTGGCGATAACGTTTTCGAGGCCTATACCTTAAATGAGTTCATCGAGCTTGGAAAGCCTGTAACGAACGCCGTTCGTTTAAAAATTCAGGAATTATTACAGGAAGGTTCTACTTTATCAAAAGACGAAAAAACTATTGAAGAAGCTTTCTATGAACTGGATCAGGTTAAAATGATGATGCCGGTTCATATTCCGAATTATACAGATTTCTACAGCAGCATCGAACACGCAAACAACGTGGGAAAAATGTTCAGAGATCCTGCAAATGCACTGCTTCCTAACTGGAAACATCTTCCGGTAGGTTATCACGGAAGAGCTTCCTCTATCGTCGTTTCAGGAACAGAAATCAACCGTCCAAAAGGTCAGATGAAACCTGCAGATGTAGAAAAGCCGGTTTTCGGACCGTGCAATCAATTGGATTTTGAACTGGAAATGGCATTCATCATCAATAAAAACACCGAAATGGGCGAAAGTATTTCGACCAAAGATGCTGAAGACGCGATTTTCGGGATGGTGGTTTTCAACGACTGGTCCGCAAGAGATATTCAGTCTTGGGAATATGTTCCGCTGGGACCATTTTTAGCCAAAAATTTCGGTTCCTCTATTTCGCCGTGGGTGGTTACTCTGGAAGCTTTAGAGCCATTCAGAACCGCCTCTCCTACACAGGAACCTGAAGTTCTGGATTATCTGAAATTTGAGGGAGATAAAAATTACGACATCAATCTTGAAGTCTATCTTCAGCCTGAAAACGGAGAGCAAAACCTGATCTGCGAAAGCAACTACAAGCATATGTACTGGAACATGACACAGCAACTGGCACATCACACCGTAAACGGCTGTAACGTGGAAGTCGGAGATCTGTATGCGAGCGGAACCATTTCAGGAAGCGACCCGAAATCTTTCGGCTCCATGCTTGAATTAACGTGGAGAGGTCAGAATCCTATCCAGTTAAACAACGGAGAAGAAAGAAAATTCATCAACGATAACGATACCGTAACCATGAAAGCCTGGGCTGAAAAAGACGGAGTGAGAGTTGGTTTCGGTGAAGTTTCAGGGAAAATTATTCCTGCAAATTAATTATATTTAAACACTTAAGTATTTTAAGTTAATAATATGTCATAAAATTAAGTTCACTTTAGTTTTCTGAAAATCTGTGATTTTCATTATCTTTCACTTTATGGTAACTCAAAAATTTATTAATGATCTTTCATATAAAATTGTTGGAGCTTGTATTGAAGTTCATAAACAGGCAGGACCAGGATTATATGAAGATGTTTATCATCAATGTTTAGAAAGAGAATTTGAAATTTTAGGTTTAAAATACAAAAGTGAACTTGAAATTCCTTTTTCATATAAAGGGAAATTAATAGATTGTAAATTAAAATGTGATTTTCTTATTGAAAATCTAGTTGTTTTAGAAATAAAGTCGGTTTCTGAAATTCACCAAATTCATAAAGCTCAAACGATGAACTACATGAATTTACTGAAAGTTCCAAGATCAATTTTGGTAAATTTTAATGTCATTAATCTTTATTATGAAGGTTATGAATCTTTTGCCTCAAAATTCTTCAAAACACTTCCCATAGAATGAAAATCGTAGATTTTCAAAAAACTAAGGTGTACTTCAAATAAAGGAAAATCTTTAAAACTAAATTAACTTAAGTGTTAAAAAGTAAAAATATGAAAACACTCATCCCCTCCGAAATAACTCCCGTACAGCTGCAGACAGTAATGCAGACAGCCGTTTCACCGCGTCCGATTGCACTAGCTTCAACGGTTGATAAAGACGGAAACAGCAATCTGTCGCCGTTCAGTTTTTTTAATATGTTCAGTACGGTTCCTCCGATTTTGGTTTTTTCACCTTCAAGAAGAGTTCGCGACAATACGATCAAACATACGCTGGAAAATGTTCTTGAAGTTCCGGAAGTGGTGATCGGAACGGTTAATTTTCCGATTGTACAGCAGATCTCTTTGGCTTCAACAGAATATGAAGAAGGCGTTAACGAATTCATTAAATCCGGATTAACGATGAAAGATGCTGATCTTGTTCAGCCTAAATTAATTGAAGAATGCCCTGTAAATTTTGAATGTAAAGTATTAGAAGTAAAATCTTTAGGCGATCAGGGCGGTGCAGGAAATCTGGTGATCTGTGAAGTTCAGAAAATTCATATCCGGGAAGAGTACCTTGATGAAAACGGCAATCTGGATCAGGCAAAACTGAATATGGTGGCGAGACTGGGAAGCAACTGGTATTCCAGAAACACAGCAGACAATCTTTTCGAAGTTCCAAAACCTCTGGTAACGAAAGGAATCGGTTTCGATCTTCTTCCGGACGAAATAAAATTCAGCAGAATATTTACAGGAAACGATTTAGGAATGCTGGCAAATGTTGAAATACTGCCTTCAGGAAATTATCATTCCGATGAAAAGGTTCATTTTGAAGCCCAGAAATTATTACTGGAAAGTAAAATTGAAGATGCATGGAAAATTTTGATTTACTAAAGGATTTATGAGAAAATATTTCTTGTTATTATTGATATTACTGGGTTTACAGTCATGCTATTATCCTGTAAGAAAAGACTACGGAATTTACAGCAAATCTCTGGTGTTTTCTAACGATCAGAAATGGCTGATTAATAATATCAATACGACTGTTGATGAACATCATAAGGAAATGATGACATCTGCAACCATGAAATTGTTTAACGAATTAAGCGGCGGGAAAGCCTATGATTTAAAGACAGCAAAATCCGAAAACTTAATCAGTCATGATATTCCGTTCAGTCCGGAAACGGAAGATCTGGAAGACCTTAAAAACAACTCCGATTTTAACTTTCTGGTGAATATTTATACGTTCAAAGTCCGAAACGGTTTAGATCATACTTTAGGTGTACAAGATGAATACCGGAAAAATGAAACGTTTGCAATGATGGATGTTTATGATATCAAAACATTGAAAAAGATCTACACCCTCAAAGCCTATTCGGAAGTTTCTGTAGAAAAAGGTGAGAAAGCAACCATCTTTACACCGTCCACTGAAATGATGACGATGAAAAACTTCAGAAGTCTTTTAAAATCCGTAAAAAAGAATGCCATTAAGCTGAACAAATAAATAAGGAGTGAAAATTTTCACTCCTTTACTTTTTAGAAACAACACTGAGATCGTCCGTTTACCGTAACAATTGTTCCGTAATCGTTCGGACATCCCGAAGCGATACAAGTACTGTCTCCATCGCTGAGATAGAAATTATAACATCCTACAGGCGGACAACTAGGTCCTTGCCCTACAATACTTTTTTTAGCTTCTCTGCTCAATTTTTTTAAATTTTTCATAGTGTACGATTTAGATTTGTTGATATCACTAATGTATGAAAAATTTTTAATTTGAATATGACTTCTTTATAAATCCAGAAAAATCATATTTTCTCTTTAATAAACGCAATGCATTTTTCTGTAACTTCATGAAGGTCTTTTGGAAGTTGTTCCTCTTCCCACGGTTCCTTTGCTCCAAAAGTATGATTGGCATTTTCAACCAGATACAGTTCAGAATTAGGATTCAGGATGTGAAGATGCTCTGCGCTTTTTACATTCACCGCCTCATCATCTGTCCCATGAATGATTAAAAAATGTACTTTCGCCATTTCGGCTGCTCTTTCCACATCAAAACGGTGAAAATTATTTTCAAAATCTTCATAAAACTGATAATAATGAGGCATTTCCTGCTTTGTTCTTCCATTCATCACATAATACATTCCTGCCTCTTTCCATTTTTCAAAAGCATTATTTTTTGGGAAGCGATCCAGTGAGTCTACACTTGCAAGGGTAATTAAACCTTGAATTCTTTCATCTTCAAAACTTTTGACGATTGAAATTCCTCCTCCCCTGCTGTGACCGATCAGGATAATATTATCAGCATCTACTTTTTCATTTTTAACAAAGTAATCGATCACGGTTCCCAGATCCGAAAGCTCTTTGGAATAATTATTATTTCCAAACGCTTCAAGATCAGCAAATTCATGAGGATTTTCAACCGTTGTTCCGTTGTGCGAAAAATTAAATTTCACAAAGAAAAATCCGGCTTCCGCAAACTTTTCAGCCATAAGATTCCAAGCGCCCCAATCTTTGTAGCCTTTATAGCCATGAACAAAAATGACCAACGGTAGTTTCTCCCCTGTTTCCGGAAAAAAGGCATCGGCAAGAAAATCTCTGGTTTCAGGATTGGAAATAATGATATTTTGCTTTTTTGTGATCTGCATATTGTATTGTATAATAATGTATTAAAAACTTTTTTATAATTCCGACACGCATTAATAGATGCGGGCATCGTTCAGGAAATTTATATTTAGATTCTTCATTCCACTATGCTCCATTCAGAATCATAATTTCGAAACAATCATTTTTTTACCTAAAAATAGTATAAATAGAAATAAACACAAAGGAATATCTTATTTTTGCCTTATGTTGGATTTAAGAAAGGTAACCGTCATGCGTTATATTCTGCCGCTTCGGGAGGGAGGTTCTCTTCCTGCTCTGGCAGAAGCAGATGATGATTTTAAATATGTTCTGAAATTTCGTGGAGCAGGTCACGGAGTAAAAATGCTGATCTCTGAACTGATCGGTGGAAAGATTACAGAAATTTTGGGATTGAAAATTCCCGAGCTTGTTTTTGTGAATCTGGATGTGGATTTCGGAAGAACCGAAGCCGATGAAGAAATTCAGGATCTTTTGAAAAATTCCGAAGGTCTTAATCTGGGGCTTCATTATCTTTCAGGTTCCATTACTTATGATCCGAGTGTGAAAATCGATCCGCTTCTGGCTTCAAAAATCGTCTGGCTGGATGCGTTTATCACGAATATCGACCGTACTTTCAGAAACACAAATATGCTGATGTGGCATAAAGAGCTCTGGATTATTGATAACGGAGCTTCTTTTTATTTTCACCATTCATGGCAAAATTTTGATACTGCAGCAAAAACACCTTTCAAATATGTAAAAGATCATGTTTTGCTTCCACAGGCATCGAAGCTGGATGAAGCCGATCTGTTTGCCAAAGAAGTACTGAACGAAAAGGTATTCAGAGAAATTGTGAATATCATTCCCGAAGATTGGCTGCACTGGAACGATGCGGAAGAAACGCCGGAAGAAATCCGTGAAATCTATTTCAACTTCCTGAAGACCCGATTAGAACATTCTGAAATCTTTTTAAACGAAGCTAAAAATGCAAGAGGATAAAATCTACGAATACGCGGTAATACGATTGGTTCCGAAGGTTGAAAGAGAAGAGTTTTTCAATATCGGACTGGTGATGTTTTCAAAAAAAGAGAAATTCATTAAGGTGGAATTTTACCTCTGTCCGGATAAATTTAAGCTGATGCGAAGCAAAATAGACTATGAAGACGTGATCCAGAATCTGGAAAGCTTCAAAAGAATCGCAGACGGCGCAAAAGACGGAGGACCGATTGCACAGCTTGAAATACCTGAAAGATTCCGTTGGCTGACTGCTGTAAGAAGTTCTGTTGTACAGACTTCGAGACCTCACCCCGGAAAATCCAGAAATCTGGAAGATACTTTTGGTAGGCTTTTTGAGGAGTTAGTAAAATAATACCCTCAAAAAAATATTCTATGAAATTTACGAATGACAATACGGCATACAGGTTTTCTAAAAGGCTGTTTTTTATTTTTCTGCTCAGCTTTTTTACGTTGAGTTATTCTCAGGGTCCGATCGAAGGAACTCCGACAACGCCAAGTGTTCTTCTCCCCGAAAAAACGGATTTTTCAGAAAATATTACGTATAAAAATGATGTTTCCGGAAATCCCATCAAATTGGATCTGTACAAACCTAAAAATACGGGTTCCACAAAACTTCCTGTGGTAATCTATGTTCACGGCGGAGCATGGGCGAAAGGTGATAAAGTAGTAAGATCCAACAATTACATCGAAAATTTCATTTTAAGGCTTGTTGAAAACAATTATGCTGTTGTAAGTATCGATTACACCCTTGTAAGCGAAACCATACATTTTCCGCTACCGATTCAGGATACCAAAGATGTGGTGAGATGGATAAGAAAAAATGCAGATCAATATCATTTTGATCCTAATAATATTGGTTTTTTCGGAGCTTCCTCAGGAGCACATCTGGCTCTGATGGCTGCTTACACAAATGATAATGAATATTTGGGAAGTCCTGAATTATCTTCTTATTCGGCAAAGGTAAATTATGTGGTTGATAATTTCGGACCGACTGATATTAATAAACTTCTGCACACAAGACTGGGAAAACTTCCGGTGTCTATTGTAGGTCTCTTCTTTAAACCGATTGTTGAGATCAGACAAAAACTGGTTTACGGAATTTCCGGCTACGATATTAATGAAGAAAAAAGAAAAGCCATAGATTATCTGGAAACGGTTTCCCCGATTAATGAGACTGAAAACGGAATTCCAACCTTTATTCTTCATGGAAATAAAGATAAGGTGGCACCATTAAGTCATTCTAAAAAACTGGTAAAAAAACTGAAAAAACAAAACATAGAAGCTGAACTTGTCGTGGTTGAAGATGGAACACACGGTTTCGGAACAACTGATAAAAAATATATGGATCAGCTTACGGATGACATGATCCGTTTTATTGATGCGCACAAAAAGTAAAAAGTTATAGTTTAAATTTTAATTGAATATTTAACCTTTTTATATAACCACAAAAGGCACAAAAGATAAGATAACCTTTATTCAAAGTGCTGATTTTAAAAGAAAAAGATTGCAATAGTTTTTAAAAATCTTTGATTTTTATTCTTTTGAATGCTTTGCTTATTCTGTAAATTCGCTTTATCATTATCTTTTGCGGTTAATTCTGAAATTAGTCTATTCAAGTTTTAGTTTAAATTTTAATTGAAGATAATTTCTTTTTTACAAAGAATATTTAACCTTTTATATAACCACAAAAGGCACAAAAGATAAAATAATCCTTATTCAAAGTGCTGATTTTAAAAGAAAAAGATCACAATAGTTTTTAAAAATCTTTGATTTTTATTCTTTTGAATGCTTTGCTTATTCTTGAAATTCACTGTATTATTATATTTTGCATCTTTTGCGGTTAATTCTGAAATTAGTCTATTCAAGTTTTAGTTTAAAATTTAGTTGAAGATAATTTTAACATTTTTTATCAAATGTTTTTAACTATTCGTTACTATGCTTATCTAAAAATCAGAATTTAAACTAATTTCGTATGAAAATAAAAAATCTATTTTCTGTTTCTGCTTTTTGTTTTTTAGCATTATCCTGCAGCTCTTCTGATGATATTACGCAACCCTCTTCAGATCCGAACAGTACGGTTTCTACAACGGAAGCCATGTATTTTCCTCCTTCCAACAGTGATGTATGGGAAACCAAATCTCTTTCCGTATTAAACTGGCATCAGGACAAAGTTCAGGATCTTCTGACGTATCTGGAAACCAAACATTCTAAAAGTTTTATGATCCTGCAAAATGGAAGAATCGTTATGGAAAATTATTTTTCGGGACATACTTCTACTACCCCTTGGTATTGGGCAAGCGCAGGAAAAACGTTAACCTCAACCGTAACGGGAATTGCAGAACAGGAAGGATTTATCAATATCAACAATAAAGTTTCCACATACATCGGAACCGGCTGGACAAGCGCGCCTTTGGCAAAAGAAAATTTAATTACCTGCCGGAATTTACTGACAATGACTTCCGGATTGGACGACAGTCTCGGAGATGATGTAAGTCCGGCAAATCTACAGTACAAAGCCGATGCAGGAACACGGTGGGCGTATCATAATGTTTATGTAAAACTTCAGGATGTTGTAGCCGCAGCAACGGGACAAACTTGGTCACAATATTTCAATGCCAAACTGAGGGATAAAATCGGGATGACAGGAAACTGGATCCAGAGTGGTGACAACAGTGTATATTGGAGTACAACGAGAAGTATGGCGCGTTTCGGACTGATGGCTTTAAACAACGGAAACTGGAACGGAACACAGATCATTAATTCCAATTATTTTCAAAGCGCGACAAACACTTCCCAAAGTATCAATTTAGCCTACGGTTATTTGTGGTGGCTGAACGGAAAAACAAGTTATCATATGCCGCAGACTCAGTTTCAGTTCAACGGAAAATTGATTCCTAGTGCACCGGATGATATGTTTTGTGCTTTAGGAAAAAATGACCAGAAAATCTATGTCGTTCCAAGCAAAAAACTCGTTATCATCAGAATGGGTGATGCTGCAGATAATGTGAATCTTGCTCTTTCAGATTTCGATGATGTTTTATGGCAGAAAATAAATGCAGTGATTAATTAAAGTGAATGGTGAATAATCAATTTGCTTCGCAGTGAATTTAACATGGTTGAGATAATCATAATGAAAAAATTCACCATTGACCGCAAAGCAGATTCACCTTTCACATTAATTAATGGGCTCTTCATACAACTGACCTCCCCAAAACTGAATATCTCTTTCCGGAAGATTGGAGTGATAGAAAACTTCTTTTACCTTCGATAATTTTAGCAACGGCTTCCGGATCGGTCGTTCTGATTCTGGTTTCGTAGTTATCTTTCACGCCGCTTCGCAGTGAATTTAACATGATTGAGATAATCATAATGAAAAAATTCACCATTGACTGCAAAGCAAATTCACCATTCATCTTAATTAATGGGTTCTTCATACAACTGACTTCCCCAAAACTGAATATCTCTTTCCGGAAGATTGGAGTGATAAAATACTTCTTTTACCTCTTCGATAATTTTTGCGACGGCTTCCGGATCGGTTGTTCGTATTCTGGTTTCGTGGTTGTCTTTCACGCCGCTTCCTGTGAAATTCAGAGAACCTAAATAGGCAATTTCATCATCAATGATATAAATTTTACTGTGAATGAAGGTTTTATTGGTAGAATTTCCGCTATTCGGAGAAACAAAAACCTTAAAGGGGAAAAGCTGTTTGTAGCTGTAATGGTAAACTTTTGTCTTTTTTATTTTTTTGACGATGGAATCTCTTATTAAAAACATTAAAATGACAATAATAAATCCGTAAGCAAGTTTAAAATTGTTTAAAAGATACATTAGAGGAAGCAAAACCACGCCCAAACCGATCGTGGCAAAAAGAAGCGTTCCGGAGAGACTTACCAGATTGTCTCTGGTCTGTTTTGCCTTTTCGTCAACGTGTTTTTTCTGAATAATCAGTTTGTGAATATTCTTGTCGTAGCCGTAAAAATCTTCGATTTCATCGCTGGTAACCAATCTTATTTTAATTCCTCTGGAATGGAGATGAATCAGCTCTTTAATTAAAAAAGGAGAAAGATAAGGAGAAACAATTTTCACATTTTTCTGAGCATTTCTGATGTCCTGCATCATTTTAGCTCCCGCACTTTTTCCTATATAAATATCACAAACCGCATTGTTGTAAAACATACCCATCGTTCGAAATCATTTTATTTTCGCTCCAAAGAAAGAAAAAATAAAAAACTTTGCAAAATAATTGGGTGAGAAGTTGTGAGTTAGAAGTAGGGAAGCTGGGAGTTAGAAGCTGGAGGAGGGAAGTTTAAAATCTGTATGCACATTTATTAGCATCAAATCTTCCCTCTTCCAGCCTACTCCATCCTACTTTCTACTCTTTTCCACTCTTTTCATTTCGTTGATGAGCAAAGGAAAAGCGGGTTGCGCCATTCCGCCGTGATCAAAACCCTGAAGTTCGTATAAAGTGGTTTCTTTATGACCTTTCAGTTTCATCATTCGCGCCATATAAGCGTTTTCTTCATATCTTCCGAGCAGTTCTTTCTCGCGGTCTCCGGTAATTAATAACAAAGGCGGTGCATCTGCTCTGATGAAATGCAGCGGTGCATATTCGTCAATTCTGGCATCCAGTTCCTCAATTCCTTTTTCTTTTCTTGTGGTAAAATGCGAGATCATCTGTCCGCTGAAAGGAATAATTCCGGCAAATTTATTGGCGTCAATTCCGTATTTGTTCAGGTACATTTTGTTTAAACCTACCATAATGGCAAGATAACCTCCCGCGGAATGTCCTGAAATAAAGACAAGATCTTCACTTCCTCCATAATTTTCAATATTCTTAAAAACCCATGCTGTTGCTGCGGCTGCATCTTCAATGTATTTCGGAGCATTAACTTTCGGAGAGAGCCTGTAATTGACTCCAATCACGGCGATTCCTTTATTTTTCAATCCTTCCGGAATTTCCTTTTCACCTCCTGTTAAACCTCCGCCGTGAAACCAGATCACCGTCGGGAAATTTTTCACATTTTTCGGAATATAAATATCCAGTACACATCTTTCATTGATGTAAGCATCGGATTTATTGGTTTTTTCATCATAATAATGAATATTATTTTCGGTGCGGTATTCCTGAGAAAAAAGCGGTGTGGAAAACAGGGTAAGAAGTAAAAATAACAGAATCCTTTTCATTGAATAACTTTTATGGTTTAAAGATACAAATTGTCTTTCACCCAAATAAAAAATGAACCCGGAAAAACCGGATTCATTTCAGATGAGAATTAAAAAAATTACTTAAAAATTAAAGTTAAGTCTTGAGAATACAAATCTTCCGTTCTGCCCAAACTGTGAAGTTGATCGCGAATAAACGAACTGATCGTTATTGGAAGAAGCAGGAAGGTTTTTCGTCGGGTAAATATCAAACAGATTATTGACACCAACAGTAAGTCCTATATTTTTGGTAAACTGATAAGCCAGAGAAACATCGGTTATGATTTTATCTGTAATTTCCTGATGTTCGTTCGGAGAAATGATGCCGTCTCCGTTTGCATCGATAATATCGGGACTCGTTACCTTTCCGAAGTAGGTATTTCTGAGATAGAAAATAGCATCTCCCCAAGTAAGCTGATTGGATAAGCTGGCTTTTACTCTGGGAACAGCTTCTTCCAGATACACTCTTGATGCCTCGGAAAAATAAACATTTTCCAGATTTGAAGACTGTAATAATCCGGATGAATGGATGGCTCCGACTTTTCTGGTCCGGTTAAGGTTGATCGCAAAATTATTATCCAGTTTGATGTTTGAGAATTTTGCATTATGTGTAAGAACAATATCCAGTCCTCTGGTTTCCGTATCTATTGCGTTCGTAAAAAGCTGTACAGCATTTACTCTTTCGGCATCGTAGATCAGCTGCGTTGCCGGAGAAACGGCAGATCTTGCGAACTGACCGGTAAGCAGAATTCTGTTATCAATTCTGATGAAATATCCGTCTGCAGTAAGCGTAAGTTTTGCCGAAGGAATTTTATAGGTAAATCCTACACTTGCAGATTTTGAAGTTTCCTGTTTCAGACTTGGAATTTCCAATGAATTGGCAACTTTTGAATCGTTGCTGAACGTTCCCACTTCCAGAAGCTGTCCGTTTGTAAACAAAGTTGATGTTACATTATAATAAATCTGATGAATGGAAGGCGCTCTGAATCCTGTAGAACCTGCAAATCTGAAATTAAGATCTTTATTTACTTTGATTCTTGAAGCTAATTTATAATTGAATGTAGAACCGAAATCTGAATAATTTTCATATCTCACGGCTGCATCTGCCAATAACCAGTTGGTAAAATTGAATTCAACATCTGCATATCCCGCAATTGCCTGTCGGTTTTTATTTACTGCGTTTTCGGGTTTAAATCCACTGAAGACCTGAGAACCTCCCGGAAGTGAAGCGCCGAAAAAGTCGGTCGGACGAACTGTATTTCCGGTCCAGAGATTTCCGGAAACATCATACGTAGCGTAAGATGCTTCTTCTCCTGCTGTTATTTTAAAGTTTTCGTAACGGTGTTCTGCTCCGAAAGCCACATTGATTCCGCTCCAGACATCATATTTTTTTGAAAAATCTAAATTGATCGTATTTTGGGAAAATCTTAAACCTCCTGCATCAAATTCATTCGGGGAATTAAATCTTAGAGAGGTATTTCCGGTATTTTTAATATCATAACTGAAAGAATTCTGCCCGAAAGTATTGCTGAAATCGATGTTCCAGCCTTTCCAGTCTCCTTTAATTCCTGCGGAAAGCGAAAGATCCTGAATGTCTGTTCCGATCTGTGGCAGATAACCGTTGGGATACAATCCTGTAAATGTTCTGCTTTGGTTAGGTCTTCTGAAAAACCCTCCCGAAGTTCCGTGTCTGAAGCTGTATCCGCCAAAAGTATAAACTTTCCAGTTATCGTTCAGCGGAACCTCTACATTGGCAAAAAGCTGGTGGTTATTCAGTTTAGACTGTCCCACCTGCATATTGAAATCTTTTCTGGACAAACCTCTGTAAGCAAGTTCCTGATCCGTCACATTCGTATTTAAAATTCCCTGTAATGCGGAAATTGTATTCGCCGACTGAATCTGGTTCTGCAACGTCGGAGAAAAATAATTGACTTCCTGTGCATACTGATGAATATAATTGATGATCTGCTGGGAATTCGGAGTATTGTTAATATTCGTGAAAAGGGATGAAAGATTCACGCCGTTGTTTAAAGCACGCTGTTCGATCGCGTTGTAAGCATTGAAAATGTTTCCGCTTTCTGTTCCCGCTCTGTAGGTAGGATTTCTGAACTGGGATGTCCATGTAATGTTGTAAAATCCGCCTTTCTTCCCGATTTTGTTTCCGTAGTTAAGGTCTACCTGAATATTCTGTCCGTCAAAATCTCCTGTATGATCGTTGGCTGTCGGGGTAAGATTTCCGCCATAGCTTAGTTGTCCCGTCAGTTTTCCGGTATCTCTTTTCAATCCTAAATTGATGACTCCTGCAATGGCATCCGAACCGTACTGCGCAGAAGCTCCGTCTCTTAAAACTTCAATTTTATTAATGGCAAAAGACGGAATGGCATTAAGATCGGTTCCTACTGTTCCTCTTCCGGGAGATCCGTTGACATTGACTAACGCGGAAGTGTGTCTTCTTTTTCCGTTTACCAGAACCAAAACCTGATCGGGACCCAACCCTCTGAGCTGCGCAGGATCCAAATGATCGGTTCCGTCTGCATTGGTTTGTATGGTTGATGTAAACGACGGTGCAATGAAATTAAGGATTTGTGCGACGTTGGTTTGCGGTAAAATAACCGAAGATTCTTTGATATTAAAAACGTCCACCGGAACCGGACTGTCTGCTTTAGACCTTGCCCCGCCTCTTGATCCTAAAATAACAACTTCCTCTAAGTTGTTTGTTTTTACTGTATCTTTTTCCTGTGCGTATGCAAATGTTCCCAGAAAAAATAATACTGATGCCGAAAAAATAGTTTTTTTATTCTTCATACATTCCTCACTTTAAATTCATGTTTTAAAAGTGCAAATGTAAATCATATTTATTAGTCTACAAAATTAATAGACTAAAAGAATACAGAAAATGACTTTTGCCATCTTCTATTTTTAAAATTTAAATGATTTTAAATCTTAGTCAGTTTCGCGTATTTCAGGATGAGATTTTTCTCGCCTTCATGCTGGAAGACTACTTTGGCTTTGATATTCTGAGGATCAGTTCCGTCGAGGAAAGTCACTTCTCCGATTCCGAAACGGTCGTGTCTTACCTTATCTCCGACTTCAATATCCTGAGAAGAAACTCCGCTCGGATTGATGATTTTTGCCGTACTTACAGGTTTTAATTTGCGTGGTTCTGCAATCGGTTTTGAGCTGTCGCTTCTTTCGATGGTTTTCTTTTCTACCCTTTTGAAACTTCTCATTTCGGAAGGATGTTCATCAAAAATATTGGATTTGATGCCCGAATTGTTGATAAAACGTTTTTCAATCACAGGATTTACAAACTCGATATATTCTTCATCTATTTCACTTAGAAATCGTGAAGGTTCCGCATCGGTAATTTTTCCCCACTGGAAACGTGAAACGGCATAAGAGAAAAACACCTGCTTTTCGGCTCTTGTTAAAGCAACGTAGAAAAGACGTCTTTCTTCTTCCAGATCTTCTCTTGTGGAAGAACTCATAAAACTCGGGAAAAGGTTTTCTTCAAGCCCCACCAAATGTACAACCGGAAATTCAAGACCTTTTGAAAGGTGGATCGTCATTAACGAAACCATATCCTCTTCATTGTTTTTATCCTGCGTATCGGCAGAAAGGGCAATGTTTTCAAGGAAATTCGGTAAGCTCGGATCTCCGTCTTCCAGCTGCATCTGTTCTTCAATGAAACCCTGCATCGAGTTCATTAATTCCTGAACGTTTTCTACACGGGAAATTCCTTCGGGAGTCTGATCGTCTTTTAAAAATTTAATCAGTCCGCTTCGTTTCGCCACTTCCATCGCAACGCTGTACGCAGTTTCCGTTTTCAGCAGTACCTGAAATGCCTTGATCATCGACCAGAAGTCATTCAGTTTGTTTAAAACCCCATTGTTTAACCCTAAATGTGGCGAATACATTGGTAAATTATCGAGAACCTGTGATATGGAAACATTTTGTGCATCTGCAAAAACAGTCAGTTTATTCTGAGTGGTTTCTCCAATTCCTCTTACCGGATAATTAATGATTCTCATCAATGCTTCAGAATCGTTTTCATTGACTAAAAGTCTCAAATAAGCGATGAGATCTTTTACTTCTTTTCTTTGGTAGAAAGAGAGACCTCCGTAGACTTTGTAAGGAATATTTTTTCTTCTCAGTGCATCTTCAAAAGCACGTGTCTGAGAGTTGGTTCTGTATAAAATGGCAAAATCGCTGTATTTTCTCTGCTCGCGGTTTCTGGTTTCCCAGATGTTTCCGGCAACGAAATTCGCTTCATCGGCATCGGAAAGTGAACGGTATACTTTGATTTTCTCTCCTTCCTCATTTTCGCTGAAAACATTTTTCTTGAACTGCTGAAGGTTTTTCGCGATCACTACATTTGCTGCGTTCACAATATTCTGCGTAGAACGGTAATTCTGCTCCAAAGCAACCGTCATTGCATCCGGATAATCTTTTTTAAAGTTCAAAATATTGTAGATATTCGCGCCACGGAAGGAATAGATTGACTGTGCATCGTCTCCCACAACACAAATATTTTCAAATTTTGAAGCTAAAGCTTTTACAATTAAATATTGAGAATGGTTGGTATCCTGATACTCATCCACAAGAATGTATCTGAATCTGTCCTGATATTTTGCTAACACTTCAGGGAAACGGGTTAACAATTCGTTGGTTTTTAACAGCAAATCGTCAAAATCCATCGATCCGTTTTTGAAGCACTGCTCTACATACCGCTGGTAAATCTGCCCGATGAATTTCATATTGGCTTTTTCATCGGCTTCCATCAACTCAGGATTGTTGAAATAAGCTTTTACGGTGATGAGGTTGTTTTTATAGGTCGAAATTCTTGCCTGAACTTTTTTGGGTTTATACAGATCGGCATCAATATTCATGTCTTTCAACACTTTTTTGATGACATTTAATGCGTCCTGCTGATCATAAATGGTAAAATTGGAAGGATATCCCAAATAATGTGCCTCATTTCTCAGAATTCTTGCAAAAACAGAGTGGAAGGTTCCCATCCAGAGACTTCTTGCATTGCTCTGTCCCACAACTTTTGCAATACGTTCTTTCATTTCTTTTGCTGCCTTATTGGTAAAGGTAAGCGCCAAAATATTAAAAGGATCGATTCCGTTGGTAATGAGATGGGCAATCCGCATGGTAAGTACACGCGTTTTTCCGGAACCCGCTCCTGCAAGAACCATTAATGGTCCCTGTAATGTAGTAACGGCTTCAAATTGTGATTCATTAAGTCCTTTCAGATAATCCTCCATGCTGCAAAAAATTTTTGGGAACACAAAATTAGTGTATTATATGGAGAATTCAAATTTTGGATTTTGATGTTTCAAGAAAATCTGTTTTTATTTGATGTACGTTCTCACGCGGGAAATCATATCTCCCATATCGAAAGGTTTTGCGATAAAATCGTTGGCTCCTGCATCAAGAGCAGACTGCTCCAGTCCTCTGCTTGCGGACATGATAAGCACCGGAATATCTTTTAAATTTTCATCGGCTCTTATGGTTCTGCAGATATCTCTTCCGTCTTCTCCGGAAAGCCACATATCCATGAGGATAACATCCGGTTTTGGCTGTGTATTCAGTGCATCCAGCATATCCGATCCTTTATAGAACTTGGAAACAGTAAGTCCTTCTAGCTCCATCATCATTTCAATAGAATCAACAATTGCAGGACTATCATCCAAGACTAAAATTTGTGTAGACATGTTTTATATTTTAATTTTAGGTATTTCGAAGCAAAAATCAGACCCCTTTCCTTCTACGGAGTGAACATAAATTTTTCCTCCCGTCCTTTTGATGATTTCTGAGGAGATGTAAAGTCCTAATCCCAGCCCCGGAAAGGTATGTTCTTTTGTTCCGCTTACCCGGTAATACTGCTCGAAAACCTTATGCTGTTTATCTTCCGGAATCCCGATCCCGAAATCTTTTACACTGAATTTTATCATATTATCTTTCACCTGAGTAGAAACAATCACTTCATCTGCATCAGGAGAATATTTGATAGCATTGCTGATGAGGTTGCTCATCACCTGAGAAATACGGTGCCTGTCTGCGGTTACCTTTCCGATATTGCTTTTCTTGAAGATAATTTTGTGTCTTGCCGTCATCTGCTGTTCTACAACAATATCTTCCACGAGCTGATCAAAATCAAAATCGGATTCATTAAGCTGGATTTGTCCTTTCTGAATTTTGGTAACATCCAGAAGATCATTAACGAGTTCTGTGAGTTTCTCAATCTGATCGTTCATCCTTTTTGCTACTTCAGCATTTTTGTAATCGCCCTGTTTATTAAGGTTCATCCCGATAAACTGGGTGTAAAGTTTCAGGCTGGTAAGCGGAGTTTTGAGTTCGTGACTGGCAATGCCCAGAAAATTATCTTTTTGGTTCTGCAGTTGTTTAAAATCATCTATATCGGTAAAAGTTCCGATCCACTGTTGTATTTCTCCCTCCGAATCCAGATTGGGAACAGCTCTTCCCAGAAACCACCGGTAAACTTCAGGATTATCCGGATCCGAAAATTCGTATTCTACTTCGAAGGGTTTTCCTGTGTTTACACTTTCTTCCCAGATTTTTATAATATTCGGGTAAACTTCGGGTCGTATGATATTTTTAATGGCTTCATTGGCATCTTCTTCCTTTTTGAACTTCATGTATTTGTACCAATTGTCGTTCATATAGGTTATTTTACCCCGTTTGTCGCTGGTCCATACAAACTGAGGCATAGAGTCTGCAAGGTCTCTGTATTTTTTCTCACTTTCCTGTACTTCTTTTCTGGCTTTCACAAGATCTGTGACATTCACTGCCATATTAAGGATCGCATATACTTCCCCACTGGAGTTTTTCAGAGGTTTATAAGAAAAGTTATAGTAAAAAGTCTGAAGTTTACCATCCACTACAAGATCTGCACGATCTTCTGTTGCGGAGTAGGTTTTTCCTGTTTTGAAAATGTCTTTTAATAATCCTACAAATGGCTGACCTTCCAGTTCAGGAAGTGCATCTTCAAGTTTCATTCCGATGACGGAAGCATCTTTTCCCCATGTTCTCAGCATTTTGTCGTTGGCAAGCTCTATATATAAATCTTCTGAACGATAGATCGCGGTGGAATAATCTGACTGCCTGATAAGATCTTCAAAACGGTATTCGCTTTCCAAAAGTTTCTGCTCCGAAATAACATGATCCGTAACCTCTATGGCTACAACACTTACTCCGATAACTTTGTGATCCTCATTATACACAGGAGCATAAATGAAATTAAAAAAGTGTTCTTCGTAATTTCCGAATTTCTCTAAAAAAACTGACCATTTATTGCCTTTAAAAACTTCTCCTGTTCTGTAAACATTGTCCAGTATTTCGAAAATTCCCTCTGGTCTTATTTCAGGAAGCACCTCTTCAAGCTTTTTTCCTATAACGGATGCATCTCTTCCCCAGAGTTCAAGAATCTGCTGATTGGCATTACTGATAATAAAATCCTCCCCCATCAGCAAAGACATCGCTACCGGAGCCTGACTGAATAATATTTTAAGCGACTCATGAGAGATATTCTGGTCTAAAAAGTTTTTCATTACAATAATGGTTTCTGTTTTACAAAATTAATTTTTATTCTACACTTTCACTGAAAATATGATACCACTTTTTAACATAATAAAATTTTATTTCAAAGCAGTATTTTTAAAGCTAATTTTATTTTGATAATAATGTAACAATTAATGTATTTTTGGAACTAATTGACAAAACAATTTCTACTTTATGAAAAAGCGACTTCTTTCTGTTGCTGCAGCGGCTTTCTTCGGAATGGCTCTTAATGCACAACAAATTAAATTCGAAGAGTATGACTTACCAAACGGTCTTCACGTAATTCTTCATCAGGACAACTCGGCTCCGGTTGTAACAACAGGGGTAATGTACCATGTAGGTGCAAAAGACGAGGTAAAAGGAAGAACAGGTTTTGCTCACTTCTTCGAGCATCTTTTATTTGAAGGAACACCCAACATCAAAAGAGGTGACTGGTTTAAGATCGTTTCTTCAAACGGGGGACAAAACAACGCTAATACAACGAATGACAGAACGTATTACTATGAGACTTTCCCATCAAACAACGAACAGCTGGGACTTTGGATGGAGGCTGAAAGAATGCGTCACGCGTTGATTAATCAGGTGGGTGTAGATACTCAGAGAGAGGTTGTAAAGGAAGAAAAGAGATTGAGAATGGACAACCAGCCTTATGGAAATCTTTTCACTACCATTCAGAAAAATTTGTTTACCAATCACCCGTATAACTGGCCTACAATTGGTTCTATGGAAGACCTGAATGCTGCAAAATTAGAAGAGTTTCAGGCATTCTATAAAAAATATTACGTTCCGAACAATGCTACTTTGGTGGTAGCAGGAGACATTAAGCCGGAACAGACTAAAAAATGGATTAAGGAATACTACGGAGGAATTCCAAAAGGAACAGTTTACCCGAAAGATTTCCCGAAAGATGCTCCTATCACTCAGGAAAAAGAAGTAACGGCTACGGATCCGAATATTCAGCTTCCTGCTTATGTATTTGCTTACAGAACGCCGGGTAACAAGGAGAAAGATGCTTATATCTTAGATATGCTTTCTTCTTATTTAAGCAGCGGAAAATCTTCTGTTTTATACAAAAAATTAGTGGATCAGGATAAAAAAGCGCTTCAGGTACAGGCATTTAACCAAGGTCTTGAAGATTACGGTATTTTTGCATTCTTTGCGATCCCGATGGGACAAACCACAAAGGCTACTTTGCAGGCGGATATTGATGCTGAAATTAAAAAACTGCAGACGACTTTAATTTCTGAGGAAGATTATCAGAAGCTTCAGAATAAGTTTGAGAACCAGTTCGTTAATTCCAACTCCAGCATTCAGGGAATTGCAGCTTCACTGGCAACCAACCACGTATTGATGGGCAATACAAACCTTATTAACAAAGAGATTGATATCTACAGAGGCATCACAAGACAGGATCTTCAGAATGCAGCTAAAAAGTATCTTAATTCCAACCAAAGAATAATCATTAACTACGTACCTGAAAAAAAGTAATCCGCTGAGATTTAGGTTTAAAAATGATTATTAAAAATTAAATTTTTACAAATGAAAAAGCAATTAACATATATAGCTGCAGCGTTTTTCTTCGCAGGAACGGTTTCAGCACAAAAAATAGATCTTAATGCCATGCCAAAACCGGGGCCTACTCCGGCAATTAATATTGCAAAGCCAAAAACATTTCAGCTGAGCAATGGTCTTACGGTAATGGTAGTAGAAAACAATAAGCTGCCGAGAGTAAATGCCAATCTTACGATGGACAGAGCTCCTTACAGTGAGGGAGCTGTAACAGGAGTAAGTGAAATCATGGCGGAACAGTTCGAAAACGGAACCACCAACATGAGCAAAGATGAATTCAACAAAAAGGTGGATTATCTTGGTGCCAATTTAAATTTTTCTTCTAACGGAGCTGCGGCAAATTCACTTTCAAAATATTTTCCTCAGGTTCTTAACTTAATGGCAGATGCCATCATTAATCCAAAATTTTCTGCTGAAGAAATACAGGATTCTAAAGACAGAGCCATTGAAGGTTTAAAATCTGAAGAGAAAAATGCTTCTTCTATTGCTTCAAAAGTTTCCAATGCTTTAATGTATGGTAAAAATACATCGAGAGGAGAATTTGAAACGGTAGAATCGATCAGTTAAATTCAATTGGCAGATGTACAGAATACGTACAAAAAATATTACGCTCCGGACAACGCTTATCTTGTAATTGTAGGAGATGTAAAATTCGATCAGGTAAAACCAATGATTGAAAAAGCATTCAGCGGATGGAAAAAAGCAAATACTCCGGTTACTCCTTTAGAACCGGCTTCTAATGTTGCCAAAACCGAAATTAATGTAGTAGATGTTCCTTCTGCTGTACAGTCCGTTGTGTCTTTAAACAACCTGAACACGCTGAAAATGAAAGACCCGAACTACTTCCCGGCAACCATTGCCAATTATATTCTTGGAGGTGGCGGTGAAGCGAGACTTTTCATGAACCTTCGTGAGAAAAACGGCTTTACATATGGCGCTTACTCTAATCTTAGTGCAAGCAAATATTCTCCGCAATTCTCGGCAAGTGCAAGTGTAAGAAACGAAGTTACGGATAAAGCAGTAAAGGAGTTCATGAACGAACTTAACGCTATTTCTACCGTAAAGCCTGAAGAACTGGAAAATGCAAAAGCTAAACTGAAAGGTTCTTTTATCATGTCTCTGGAGCAGCCATCAACCATTGCAAGATTTGCTCTCAATAAAAAAGTGCAGGATCTTCCGGATGATTTTTATACCAATTATCTGAAATCTATTGATAAGGTAACGGCTGCGGATGTTTCTAATGCTGTAAAATCTACCATTCTTGCTAACCAGAGCAGAATTTTTATTGCCGGAAAAGCAGCGGATATTTCTGAAGGTCTGGAAAAATTAGGATATCCGGTAAAATATTTCGATAAAGAAGCCAATCCTGTAGCAAAACCTACAACACAGAAAGTGGATGCAGGAGTTACTGTTGCTTCTATTGCAGATAAGTACATCAACGCAATCGGAGGAAAAGCAAACATTGATAAAGTTTCTTCTTACACCGTAAACGCTTCCATGTCTATGCAGGGACAGAATATCGACCTGAAAATGATGAAAGCGAAAGGAGGAAAAGAACTTACTACTGTTACAGGAATGGGACAGACTCTTCAGAAGCAGGTATTCGACGGAAAGACAGGATACTCTGAGCAAATGGGGCAAAAAGTGGAAATGAAGCCTGAGCAAATTGCTGAAAAGCTTAAAAATACTGAACTTTTCCCGGAGCTTGGTTTTGCAAAATCTGCTGACTACAAACTTGCAGGAATTGAAAAAATCGGCGGTGAAGATTCTTATGCTGTAAAAAATGGTGATAATACTTATTATTACAGCGTAAAAACAGGTCTTAAAACCGGAGAAACAAAAACAGTAAAAGCGATGGGACAAACCATGACTGTTCCTACAACATTCTCAGATTACAAAGATGTGGCAGGTGTGAAAATGCCTTATACCATTACCGTAAGCCAAATGGGTATGGACATGACAATGAACGTAAAATCTTACGAAGTGAATCAGGCTAAAGATTCTGATTTTAAATAAAAACAATCTGATCTTACAGTAAAAACGGCAACAATTGTTGCCGTTTTTTATTTTTCCTAACATTTGTATTATCTTTCTTTGTCATTCGGTAAAAAAAGATTAAATTTGCCCATTCAAAAAGATATCAAATTAATGGATTCTATATTTATACTATTGATGGTTCTTATTATGATCGCCAGCATTTTACTGGTTATCATCGTTATGGCTCAAAATCCTAAAGGCGGAGGTCTTTCCAGTACTTTCGGAGGAGCATCTTCTGCTCAGTTTGGAGTACAGAGAACCAACGACTTTATGGAAAAAGCAACATGGACTTTAGGAGGAACAATTATCGTTCTTATCCTTTTAAGTGTTGTAATTACAGGGAAGCCTTCGGCAGCCGCTCCGGTTCAGACGCCTGCAAAAAAAGAAGCTCCGGCTAAGCAATCTTCAGCTCCTGCTTCTGCAACAACTCCGGCTAAGACTCCTGCACCAACAAAATAAGTAAATACTATTTATATATAAAAAGCAGCTCGGTCGGGCTGCTTTTTTATTTTATGATAAACTGATTTAGGTTTAATTGGTTCTGAAAGAATTCCAGTAATTATCCTGATCTTCACCAAAAAGACATTCTATAAAAGAATCCAAAGACATTTTATACAAAACTTCCTGATCCATTTCTTTAAAATCTGTTGCAAAAAATTCAGGTTTCAACTGAATGTCTTCCCGATCAATCACCAAAATATTTTCAGGGCAGTAAAAAGGATAATTTTTGATATCCGAATTGGTTGTAATTAATTTTCTTCCGGAAGCCAATACCTCAAAGGTTCTTATGGTTAAGCCATTCTGAAAAGGTTTATTAATATCCAGCACAGATTTTGTTTTTTTGTAAAAATCAATGATCTGATGATGATTCAGCTTATCAAAACTTACTTTTGTAATGTCAAACTGCTTCAGGTTTTTATCAATGATCTTTTTCAGTCGGAATGCAATTCTTCCCATTGCATAATAATAAAAGTAAGATTTCAGATTCAGCCTGTCTGCAATTTCTCTGATCTTTTCTCCTACAATATACCGGTCTGTATGTGCGCTTCCTATGAAGACAATATCATATTCCGGTTTCTGAGAATACTGTTGTAAACTTTTATATTCATCAACATAAAACAAAGGTCTGAAGCTTATGTTATATTTTACCGAATCATTGTATTCAAACGTAAACTTTTTGTCGAAATATTTAAGATTTTCAATCAGATTGGGATATTCCGTCAATGGATCAAAATTGTAGTAAATCATTTCCATTTCAGGGTTGTCCTGCTTTATTTTTTCAAGAAAAAAAACAGGAATGGCTTCTCCTTTTATCAGGAAAAAATAATCGTATTTTTTGCCTTTAATTTCTTCAAGAATCCGGTTATAGTAATTGTTTATTTTAAGATGGTAAAATCTTTTATTAAGACGGATTATTCCTTTCGAAAAATTGGAATTGGAAGGTCTTTCGTCATAAAAATCCACTTCAGCGCCCAGTTCAGAAAGTCTTCGGGCTATTGCCTTTTCATATTTG
>NZ_JBBCQL010000041.1:0-26872 GCF_037149975.1 Chryseobacterium sp. VD8
GAAGCCTTTTACAACGTTAAAACTTTCCAGTAAATCGGTCTGTTCTGTTAAAGCTTCTCCCAGTTCTACGCCGATACTTTCCGGATTTTTCTTCAACTGCTTCACCAAAGGGAAAGTAACAATCGTAAAATCTCCTTCAAATTCTGTTTTATTTTCCTGAACTTCCAGAGTAATGTCTTTCAGTTGAAAAACATTTAAAATAACTTCCGAAAGTTTTTCTTCTATTATATTTTTAATATTCATTGTCTGTTATTTAAAAAACGAATGAGTCTTTTTTCTGCTCTGCAAATATACGGAAATAAAAAAACCGCCCGAAGGCGGTTGACTTTTGTATATTAATATATTTTTTAATTATCCCACCAGACAGGAGCATATAAATCTCCTACAACTGTAGCGTTAGTGTTCAAAGTTCGTTCAGATTTTGGAGTAATTAATCTAAGAGGAATTTTCTTTGACTGACTATTCTGATTAGGTGTCAAGGCAGGAAAGCCTGTTCTTCTCCAATCGTTATACGGCTCCATAGTCGTAAACAATGCAATATACTTCTGAGTAATAATATTTTGTAAGGTGACAGCTGCTGATGCTGTATTTGCAAATGTTGGATTATCTGCTCCCGTAACATCTACTAAAGAAGCACTTACAGCAGCTTTCAATGCCGCCTGAGCAGCCGTTGTATTTCCTAATCTGAACTGAGCTTCTGCCTCTATAAATTTAATTTCACTATAACTAAATATTACATTGGGCGTACTTGCATTTCCAGAAAAATAATTTCCAAATGGTGAAGCATCAGTATCAGCATCTTCTGGAGCAGAACCTGAATAACCTGGTGGATTATGACTATCTAATCCTACAAAATATGCAAGTCTTGGATCATTGTTATTTTTAAGAATATCTACAAAATATTTTCCCATAGACATATAACCTGCTCTTTGGTTATTAAAACCATACCAAAGATTCTGATTATTCCCTCCGTCAAAAGTTGCCACTAAATTATCACTTTTGGAAGTAAATGAGTTTTGAAGATAGTTTAATGCTTTCTGAGCAGCAACTGTACTTCCGTCTCTCTGTGTTAATCTTAAAGCATATCTTGCTTTTAATGCATACGCCAGCTTGTTCCATTTCGCTATATCTCCCCCATAAAAGATATCATTAGAAGAAGGTAAATACTTATTCGCACTTTGAGGTTTAGCAAAATCTACAATTGCAATATCTAAATAAGACTGAATTTGAGAAATAACCTGTTGTTGAGTTTCATATTTAGGATTCAGGTTATTATTGCCTTGAAATGCCTGTGAAAACGGAACATCTCCCCAGGCATCGGTTGCATAACCCACATTCATAGCTAATAATACTCTTGCAACGCCATCATAATAGGGATTCTGAGCTCCAAATTGCGTAATAATCTGATTTAAATTAACTCCTGCCTGATAGATGTTGGTCCAATCTGTCTCAACATCCGTTTCTGTTATAAAATAATTGGTATAATCTAATGACTGGAACTGATTTCCGTTTGTATGCTGTGTGAATAAACTCAAAGTTCTAGGAAGATTGCCCGTAGAATTAATAATAGTTCCTATTTCGCCTCCTGTTAATAAAGTAGTAGGAGTCGATAATTCCGTAGGACTATTGGGATTATCGTTAAACGTATCTATTTCATGTTGGCAAGAATTTAAACTGAGTAGAGCAAACATCGCACTACCTATTATATATGTAAACTTTTTCATAATTAAAATCCGAATTTAAATGTAAAATAATAGCTTCTGGTATTTGGATTATTAAAATAATCGAAGCCCTGAGTATTGGATGCTGAACCAGCAAAAGAGTTTTCAGGATCTATCCCCTTATAATTAGTAATAAGGAAAAGATTTCTGGCGCTTAAACTTAGTTCTGCATTCTTTATAAATGATAAACCCATAGATTGTGAAAAAACTTTACTTAAATTGTAACTTAAGCTAACATCTCTTAATCTTAACCAGTTAATATCTTTCTCAACAGCTGTTTCATTGGCACTACCTGAACCATCTCCCAAATAACTAACATAATACGTTTTATTGGAAATAGCTATATTATTTGGTGTACCGTCTTCTAAAACACCTGGTATTATGTATGTTCCCGTTCTATTATCTGCTGAAGCCTGCGTCATTCCCAATCTATTCAGTCTTGCTAAAGTACCATTCCAAATATCTCCACCTTTTCTAAAGTCTAATAAGAAACTTAATGATATATTTTTATATCTGAAATTATTTCTGAATCCACCAGTCCAATCAGGATTAGGATTTCCGATTAACTGAGATTCAGAATTTAAAATAGGAAGACCATTAGAGCCAATTATTAAATTACCATTGTTATCTTTCTTGTATGAAGAACCATAAAAAACGCCCAAAGGCTGTCCCAAAGATATGGTTGGTGTCAGATTACCACTAAAGTAATCATTGCCCATAGCAGAATTATTTTGAACACCATTTAGATCTGTCACTTTATTCCTGTTAAGAGACCAATTTAGTGTAAAGTCCCAACCAAAATTTTCATTTTTTAAAATATCATAACCAAGACTTAGCTCTAGCCCTTTATTTTCTACTGTCGGTCCATTGGTATAATAACTTGAATATCCTGAAGAAGGTGCTATAGGAAGACGTATTAGCAAATCATAATTAGTAGACTTATAAGCACTAGCATTAAAATGAAGTCTTTTGAGCATCTCCAACTCTAAACCAATTTCAAACTCTTTATTATGTTCTGGTTTTAAATTAGAATTTCTCAGCATTGTAGAAAAACCATAGGCTCCTACACTATTATATGGAGAAGTCAGTTGTGGACCAAATGAATCCGTAAAAAGAGGTGTTGTGTATGGGGTAATTACATTATAGGAGAGTGGTGCTGCATAGGTACTTGCATATGACGCTCTAATTTTTCCTAAGTTTACCCAATCCGGCAATCCTAGTGTTTTGTTAAATAGCCAAGAAGCTGACAAAGATGGATAAAAATAGGAATTATTTGCTTTTGGTAAAGCTGAATTCCAATCGTTTCTAGCTGTTGCCGTTAAATAAAACTGATCATAAAAACCAAATTCTAATGATCCGAAAATCCCCCTTCTGATCTGTTTATAGTCACTATTTTGAGCAGTAAATGTAGAGAAATTACTAAGATTATACTGATTAATTTCAAGCATTGTTGATCCTATACTGTACTGATCATTAAAAAAAGTAGAATTAATCTGACCACCAATATTATAATTCATATTGATATGTTCTGTAATATCAACCAAACCATTGAAAATTAAGTCAAAATTGTATAAACTTTTAGTAAAAGTATCTATAATAACCTGCCCGGATCTGTCCCCCGTAGTATTTCCATTACTAGAAAATGAATAATTTTGCTGTGCGTGAGTAGTAAAAGTATCCACGCCTGCTCTAATAGTTGCATTTAGCCATTTGCTGTAATTGTAATTGACATGTCCATTAAAAATTACTCGATTGGTTTCATCTTTATACGGATTATTGTAAACAGTATAAAATGGATTGTCGTATGCTGCAAAATAATTCTTATTATATCCTTGTGGCGTTTGATAATCTCTTACGTCATAAGTAGACGGCATTCTCAACAAAGAAAGCATTATACCAGACAAATTACTTCCTTTTTGAGCTCTAACTCCAGTGGTATTACTATAAAGAAAATCTGCTCCTGCTTTTAATTTATCTGTAAATTTATATTCGCTATTAATGTTGAAAGATGTTTTTTTCAGACTGGTATTTGGAACAATCCCTGTCTGATCCAAATGACCAAATGAAGCTCTGAAAGTACCATTTTCTCCGCCTCCTGAAAGTGCTAAATTATAATTATTAGTAACTCCGGTTTTATAAAAATTTTTAACATTATCATAAGATTTCAAACCTGGAACACTTGAAATTAATGGTCCCCAAGACTGATTAGTACCTGATGTTAAAGCCAACCCATCTGCTCCGTATTGAGCCGGAGCAATATAGGTAACACCATTAGTACCTGCTGCATAAGTCTTTTGAAGATCAATCATATTACTCAATTCGTCATAACCTACAGTAGTCGAAAAATCTACACCAATACCTTTTCTTTTTTTTCCTTTTTTAGAAACATAAATGATAACTCCATTTCTGGCTCCTTCACCGTATAATGCAGCGGCTGCACCTCCTTTTAGTACAGTTACACTTTCAATATCATCAGGATTAATATCAACCGCTCTGTTAGAATCATCAACACCTCCGATATTAGTTCCGGATCCTGCATTATTATTGTAGGAGTTATCTATAATCTGTCCATCCAGCACAATTATAGGCTGGCTGCTAAGTTCTAGTGATTTCTGTCCTCTGATAACAATTCTACTTGATGCCCCAGGAGTACCTGCCGTTCCGGTTACCTGTACACCTGCAACTTTTCCTGCTAATCCTTGAATTACGTTTGCTTCGCCAGACTTTTGCAAATCTCCACCTCCAATCTGGGACGTGGCATATCCTAAAGCTTTTTTCTCTCTTTTAATACCGAGTGCAGTTACAACCACACCTTCAATTTCCTGTGTTCTTACTGTATCACTCTTCTTCTTCTGAGCCATAGATACAGCTAGAGATGAAGACAAAACAAGAACAAGAACACCTGCCGTCAGTTTTTTCATATCACATTATATTTACTTATCACAAATTTGTATAATTTTATGATTAATACAAAACAATATGTAAGAAAATTAATAAAAATGCATATAAAACAATAAATAATCTATAAAAAATTAATAAAATTTGTTAAAAAAAATAAAATTAACAAATTTTATACAATTTTAACAGATAAAAGCTTTATTAAATTCAAAAATTAAGCTGGTATAAACCAAACACAAAATAAAATAAAAATTAAACTCATTAAAACTGATAAACAATAACTTACAAAAAAGAAAAACGCATTTATCTCTTTTTATAAAGATTAAATACGATGTTTCGCATACATTTTATTGATGAGGAAACTAAAATTTTAACACTTAAAAATAAAAAAACCGCCCGAAGGCGGTTTTATATGTATAATAAAATTTATTTATTATTTTAACCAGAAAGGAGCATACTGACTCGTAGCCGAATACATTTCAGAAATCTGAGGATTTGGTACATTTGCTGAGTTTGCAATATATTCTGATTGAGGATACATTAATCTCTTAGGTCTATCAGGATAGTTGGCACCGATAGGCATTGGTGTTACAGGATATCCAGTCTTAGTATACCCAATATATGTTTCAACAGGGTTAATGTTTGTTAGTGCAATCCATCTTTGGTATTGGATAGCTGCTAATTTGTTATCATTAGTTCCTGTCCATCCAATATTTACTTTTGTGTTTGCATTTGCAATATAGGCAGCTGAGTTTGTAGCTCCTAAGAAAGTAAAGTTATCTGTAATTGCTTCATTAAATCTCGCTTGTCCATCTCCTAAAGCTGCAGTAAACTCAGGATAAGTAAGTGCTGCTTCAGCCTGTAAAAGTTTAGCTTCAGCTAAAGACATAATAATACCATTTTGTACAGATCCATTAGCTGTTGAAAGGTAAAACATTTTTGGACCTAGCGTTGCAAAATCTCCTTCTAAGAAATTAAGATCTTTATTAGAACCTTGCTCAATTCCTTTAAAACCAACAACTGTATAATCAGCTAAACCAGCTTGAGCTAAACCATTATTAATAAATATTCTTGAAGTTCTGGCATCTACCAAACCTGAAGTTCTAGGAGCTAGACCTCTCATATTATCAATAATATGTTTTGAAGCAACAATTAGACGATAAGTAGAGTTTACCTGACCTGAATTAATATCAACTCTTCCAAAATTTCTATATAAAGGATTTTGCTGGTCAGCATTACCAGAAGCATAACCCGGATTAATAGTAATATCAGAAGTAATATAAGAAGTTGTAGCTGTTGATGCTAAACTTGTTTTTAACTGATTTCTTAGAGCTACCATATCAGGATCTGTACACTTAGATAATCTAACAAGAATTCTCAGCTTGATTGTTCTTGCAAACTGCGTCCATTTAGTAAGATCACCACCGTTAATTGGATCTTCAGTTGCAGCAACAGTAGTTCCTCCAGTAGCTCCTAAAGCAGTAATTGCTTTATCTAATTCTGATACCAAGTCTTTATAAATATCCTTACCTTTATCATACTTAGGAGTAGGATTAGACTGTCTTTTAAAAGCATCCGAATAAGGTACATCATTATACAAATCTACAATAGTTTGCATATAGAAAGCTTTCATAATTCTCGCTATTGCAACATGCTTAGGATAATTTGTAACAGCATTTGGTGTCTTAATAATATTATCATAATATCCTGCACCTGCATAGTAACCGTCCCATATCCCATTATAGAAGGTTGAATTAGCAATCATTGCATATTCCTGCTGAAATGGACCTGCATAGTAATAGTTATTACCCGCCCATGCATTCATCATTACATTTCCAAATCTGTTAACAAGTCCTGCCTGAGTTCGATATGTCTGAGTTTCTGCCCCAGGTAATAATTCTTTGGGGGATAACTGATCTAAATAAGCTGAGTTAGGATTTTCATTAACATCTAGATAATCTCTTCCACAAGATGTTAATACTAGTGCTCCTAAAGCTGCTGTAATATATAATTTTAAAGATATTTTTTTCATTATAAAAAGATTAAAAATTAATTGTAGTATTAAAACCAAAAGTTCTTACTGTTGGATACTGATTGATACCAGCAATACCTCTAAGATTCCCAGAGCCTATAGATGTTTCAGGGTCTCCATATCCTTTATTTTCTTTAGCATATTTAAAGAAAGGGTTTCTTGCATAAACTCCAAATGTTAATCCATCAAGACCAATACTTTTTGCCATTTCTCTTCCCAAAGAATAAGAAATTCCCAATTCTCTTACTTTAAAGAATGTAGCGTCTACAATAAAGTTCTCAGCAATTGCACCATAAACATTTGAATAGTAATCTGCTAATCCAACATATGAATCTCCTCCGGATTTAATGGATGTATTAGCAACATATTGCCCTGCAGAATTCATATACACAGAATTAGGAATAATATAACCTCCCTGCGTTCTGTCAAATGATGCTGATTGCTCTAATTGTCCACTGAATGCCATTCCCTGCATTGCTCCTGAATAAAATACACCTCCTTTTCTATATTCCATGTTGGCATAAGCACTAAAGTTTTTATATCTTAAATTAGTACTGAATGTCATGGTATAATCTGGATTAACCTTACCTAACTCAATAAAGTTATTAGTATATAAAGGATCTCCTGTTTGCTCGTTGATAATAATTCTTCCTTGACTATCTCTTTGATAACCAGTACCTTTAATAACAGGGAATTCTTGACCTTTTACAGCGTAAATACCAACGCTTCCTCCTTCATAGATCGCAACCTGATCCTGACCACCTGCAATATCTGTAACTTGCTGCTTAAATTTAGAATAAGTAACAGTAGCATCCCATCTGAAATCCGACGTTTTTATTGGAGTAACTGTTAAAGAAGCTTCCATACCTCGGTTTCTCAGATCACCCACGTTGGTAAGCTTACTATTAATACCTGAAGCACTTGAAGCTACTGCTCTACTAATAAAGTCTGTAGTCTTAGTTTCATAAATGTTAAAATCTACTAAAACTCTGTCTTTGAAAAAGCCTAAACCTAAATCAACTTCTTTAGAATTAGTAAATTCTGGAGTTACATTATAATCTGCTGGTCCAGAATTAGGTAAAAAACCAACAGTATTACCTAAAGGATATCCTGTAGCCAGAACTGCTGTATTTTCTATAGCATAAACAGATACCGGATCATTCCCGATTCTCGCCCAAGATCCTTTTAACACTAATCTACTTAATGTATCATTTTGGAAATCAAATGCTTTTAAAGGCAAGAAAGAGAAACCTGCTGAAGGATAGAAATATGAATATTTAGAATCTATACTAGCATCTGAATTTAACAATCTTGAAGTCCAGTCATTTCTACCAGTAATATTTACAGTTAAATAATCTTTATAACTCAAATCTATGTTAGCAAAAATAGCATTTCTTCTTTCAATAGATCTTGTATTATTAAGGCTATTTGGGTTAGTTGGTGTAGTTAAATTCCAAACAGTATATACTCCAGGAATTTTTAACCCTGATCCTCCAGCTGAAGTCACTTTGGAATTAGTCTGTTGTACGTTAAATCCAATTGTAGCATTCATATTAAGACCTTCAAACAAATCATAATCAAAATTTGCCATTAAGTCATTATATACATATCTGCTAATTGCATTTTGCTGAGATAATGTTGAAGCAAATGCAGTTGGTGCAGGACTAAAAAGTACAGTATTATTAACTCCGTTAGACCATCCATCATTCCAGTTTAAAACATCTGTAGATGTTGTTTGAACCGTTCCATTATCTCTTAGAGTTATATGATCATTAATCTTATAACCCACATTAATAGTACCATTCATCAAATCTACTTTTGAAGTATTTCTTTGATGCTTGATACTCCAATAAGGATTTTGGTAATAAATATTCCATCCCCATGGCAGGTTAGTATAATTTTTAAATGATGTAATTGGAATTTCAGCAGACGACTGTAATAAATATCTGAAAATTAACGGATCTGTAGTGCTTACAGATTCATTACTGTATTGTACAGTACCATCTAAAGTCCACTTGTCTTTTTTCATACCTGCTTTAAACATTCCGTATGTTTTTTTAGAGGTATCATCCATTACGATGAACTCTCTGTCCTGTCTGTTTAATGATAAGGAAGCATATCCTTCTGCATCACCAGCAGCAACAGTAACGCCATTATTAAAAGTAGTTCCTGTTTGGAAAAAACTCTTAACATTATCTTTTGACAAAGGTGAAAAAGCACTTTTTATAGTAGCTGCAGCATCCTGAGTAGGAACATCACCAGACGGATTCACAGTAATAATCCCGTCTCCGTTTACATCATAAGCAGGAACTCCGATTGCAACCATTTGACCAGCATAAGTAGGGTTGTTGAAGGCTGGTCCCCAAGATCCATTTTCTACGTGAATTCTATCTCCATCCCATCCCTGACCGTATAAATTTTGACGGGTTGGAACAAATGCCACACGATCAAAATCAATATTACTATTAAGAGTAATATTTACTTTTCTTTTGCCACTACCTTTTTTAGTTGTCAAGATAATAGCACCGTTTAACCCCTGAGGTCCATAAATAGCAGCACCCTGAGTACCGGATAATATCGTACTTGATTCAATTAAGTTAGGAGGTATCCTCTGCATAATTGCAACTGAAGATATAACACCATCGATTACAATTAGCGGAGAAGTACTACCAGTAACTGTTCTTGCTCCTCTTATTTGAATATCATAACTACTATTAACTCCAGAGTTACTGGTATTAATCTGAACGTTAGGAGCTTTTGCTGTAAGAGCTTGTAATACGTTAGGACTCGCTGCTTGATTCATCTTTTCGCTGCTAATAACTACAGCTGGGTTA
Organism: Chryseobacterium sp. VD8; assembly: GCF_037149975.1. Taxonomy (NCBI): domain Bacteria; kingdom Pseudomonadati; phylum Bacteroidota; class Flavobacteriia; order Flavobacteriales; family Weeksellaceae; genus Chryseobacterium; species Chryseobacterium sp. VD8. The sequence continues at coordinate 9,486 of NZ_JBBCQL010000041.1, forward strand.
GTTTGAGAATCTAGCTTTCTTTGAATCCCCAAGGCTCCGGTAATGATTACCTCACCAATTTTTTGTTCTCTAGTAACTGTATCATTTTTTGCTTTCTGTGCACTTACGACTGCAACTGAAGAAGACATAGCTAATAGGAGAATACTTACTGTTAATTTCTTCATATTTAAATTGATTATTTTTTATTATTTGCAAATATGTAAAACTTTCTTAAAGTAACCAAATATTTTGTTAAAAATCTTTAATATTGCATGATTTTACTTGGGTGAAATAGCGAAAATTATGGATTTAATAAAAAAATGGTCGATTTTTTATGTTGAGGCAGGTTGCGATGAAGTGGGTCGAGGCTGTTTATCCGGACCTGTAGTCGCTGCTGCAGTAATTTTAGATGAGAATTTTAACCAAAATTTGGTTAACGATTCTAAAAAGTTAAATTTTAAGACTAGAATGGATCTTGACAGTTATATCAAAGATAATGTAAAAGATTACGCAATTGCAGAACTTTCTCCTGCTTTTATAGACCAGCACAATATACTGAATGCAAGTATTCATGCAATGCATCAGGCTTTGGATAAACTAATCATCAGACCGGAGCTGATTTTAGTAGACGGGAATAGATTTCATCCATACAATTTTATTCCTCATGAATGTATTATCAAAGGAGATTCTAAAGTATTATCAATTGCTGCGGCTTCTATATTGGCAAAAAATTACAGAGACAAATTAATGATTGAGCTTCATGAAAAGCATCCTGAATACGGCTGGAACACAAACTTTGGCTATGCTACTAAAAAACATCAGGAAGCACTGATAAAATTCGGGCCGACAAAACATCACAGGCAGTCTTTCAGGTTGAAATATGACTAATATTAAGGATTTAAAATAAAAAAGAGAGGCAAAATTTAAATTTACCTCTCTTTTTTATTCTCAGAAATTTTATTTCTTTTTCTTCTGCTGCTCCTGATATTTTTGCTGCTCCTGAGCTTTCTCCATCATTTCTCTCATTCTCTTCTGGAACTTCCCTTCCGTTTTCGGCTTTTCTTTATTCGCCTGAATCTGTGCATGGATTTTCTTTTCATCGAGAATTACATATTTAATTACAAGGATTATTAAAATGTTAATCGCATTCGAAACAAAATAATACCATGAAAGACCGGATGCCGAAGTATTCAGGAAGAATAAGAATGTAACCGGGAAGATATACATTAAGACCTTCATATTAGGCATTCCCTCTTGTTGCGGCTGTTGCATATTTCCTGAAGTCATTACAGTATAAATTAAAATCACCACAGTACAGGCCAAAGCAAAAATACTTAAGTGATCTCCCAAGAAAGGCACTTTAAATGGCAATTTTATCAAATCATCATAAGCCGTTAAATCTTTTGCAAACCAGAATCCTTTACCTCTTAAATCTATAAAATTCGGGAAGAAACGGAATAATGCATAGAAAATAGGAATCTGCACCAACGCCGGCAAACATCCCGCCATCTGATTAACTCCGGCTTTTCGATAGACCTCCATTGTAGCCTGCTGTTTTTTCATCGGATCTGCATCCTTAAACTTGGCATTCACCTCATCAATTTCCGGACGGATTACTCTCATCATCGCGCTTAATTTGTGCTGTTTGTACATAATCGGCGATAAGATTAATTTAACCAAGATGGTCAGTAAAAAAATTGCCCAACCTGCAGTTAATCCCCAAGATGCGATAAAGTTATAGATAGGAATAAAGAACCCTCTGTTCATCCATCCGATGAAAGACCATCCTAAAGGAAGAATTTCATCAAAGTTTTTATCATATGTTTTTAATAATGGTAAATCCAAAGGCATGAAATACCATGTGAAATCCTGATTCAGCTCACTTCCTGTCATCTGAACAAAACCTTCATAGTTTAATTTTTTCAGATACTCTCCTTCTTCAATGGCTTCCTGATTTCCTTTACTTTGGGTAAACCCTGTTTTAGATTCAATCACAGAAGCAAAGAACTGTTGTTTAACCCCGATCCAGTTAAGTGTTTCTTTGTCTTCATCCATCGTTGTTCTTCCATCATAATCATAGTCTTTATAATTATTGAAAGCATACGAGAATTCCGAGTGAGACTGTTCCTGCGCTCTACCCTTCTCAAGGTTTCTTACGCTGTAATCCCAAATGAAGTCTGCCTTATTGTCGGAAGTAATTTTAGCAAGCCCCTGAGTTCTTACTTTAAAATCTAAAGCATACTGATCTTTCAGTTCCGCTTTTGGATTATTATTTAATGAATATACAAACTGAATAACAGCACCATTATAATTCGCCGTTAAGGTCGCAACATTTCCATTGACAACAGGAGCAAAAACTAAATCTTTAGTATTAATAATTTTCCCCGTCTTGTCTTTAAACTGAAAACCGTAGTTAGAGTTATTTTTTGTAATCAGGTAAAGCGGAAGATCTGCATTATCTGTCTTACGATCATATGCCTTATATTTTGCAAGTTCCACTTTAGAAACCTGCCCTCCTAAACTGTTGAATTCAATTTTCAATTCATTGTTTGCAAGCGTTGCCGTCTGAATTGAGCCGGGAGTTACATTTGGATTGATATTGGTTGCCTGAGTCTGTTTTACGGCATTTTTAGCCTGTTCAGTTTTCTGCTGCTGAGCTTTTACTGCGTCTTCCTTTGATTGCTTGTTTTGGAAATAAAACATGAAACCAAAAAGAACTAAGCATAAAACCGCAAAACTAATAATCTGACTTTTATCGAGTCCGTTGTTCTGTTGCATTTTATTTTAATTAAAATTTTACCTATTAAATAATATATAGTAAACGTTATACATTTTCGAGTCGACAAAAATACTGTTTTTTTATCAAAACTCTATGCTATAATATATTACTATATAATAAACTCAGGCTGAGAATAATCAGTCTGAGTTTATTTATGACGTTTGTAATTTTTAAATTACTTTATTTTGAAGTACAGGCTTTAATAAAAGCTCTGAATAAAGGATGCGGTGTTGCAACCGTACTCTTGTATTCCGGGTGATACTGAACTCCCACATAAAAAGGATGATCCGGCATTTCCAACGCTTCCACCAATCCGGTTTCAGGGTTTGTTCCTGTCGCTAAAAAACCGTTTTTCTCGAATTCTCCAATGTAATCACTGTTGAATTCATATCTGTGACGGTGTCTTTCCGTGATATTTTTTGCTCCGTAGATTTCGTTTAATTTAGAACCGTTTTTCAAAGAACATTTCCATGCTCCAAGACGCATGGTTCCGCCTTTATCTACTACATTTTTCTGTTCTTCCATCAAAGAAATTACAGGATGCTCCGTAGAAGTATCGAATTCCATAGAGTTCGCTTTAGTGTATCCTAAAACATTTCTTGCAAATTCAATCGTCATGATCTGCATTCCAAGGCAAATTCCCAACATCGGAATTTTATTTTCTCTTGCATATTGAGCCGTAAGAACTTTTCCTTCAATTCCTCTGTCGCCAAAACCCGGTGCAACCAAAATTCCGCTAACTCCGGATAAAGTTTCTTTAATATTTTCAGAAGTTAAATCTCCACTATAAACCCATCTCACCTTCACTTCCGTTTCAAGATCTGCTCCGGCATGTTTGAAAGCCTCTGCAATGGAAATATAAGAGTCCTGAAGAGAAACATATTTTCCAACCAACGCAATTTCGATAGATTTTTTAGGATTCTGGAATTTCTTTAAGAATGATTTCCAGTCTTTAAGATCCGCTTCTTTATCACTTTTCAGATCCAATTCTTTAAGAACCACATCGTCAAAATTTTGTTTCTGAAGGTACATTGGAACTTCATAAATTGTATCCAGATCTTTACATTCAATAACATTATCTAAAGGTACGTTACAGAACTGAGCCAGTTTCGCTCTCTGATCTTTCGGGATCTTATGTTCCGTACGGCAAACCAAAACATCCGCCATAATTCCGCTCTCCATCAACTGACGAACAGAATGCTGAGAAGGTTTTGTTTTTAACTCTCCGCTTGAAGCCAGATAAGGCAATAAAGTAAGGTGAATTACCATAGAATTATTCTCCCCCAATTCCCATTTTAACTGACGAACTGTTTCAATGTAAGGCAAAGATTCTATATCTCCCACGGTTCCGCCGATCTCCGTAATAATGATATCGTAGTTCTGTTTGGATAAGATTTTAATTCTGCGTTTGATTTCGTTCGTAATATGAGGAATTACCTGAACCGTTTTTCCAAGGAAGTCTCCTTTTCTTTCCTTTTCGATTACCGTCTGGTAGATTTTTCCTGTTGTAACGTTGTTGTTTTGGGAAGTCGGCGCATCAAGATAACGCTCATAGTGTCCTAAATCCAGATCCGTCTCCGCGCCATCTTCGGTTACGTAGCATTCTCCATGTTCGTAAGGATTCAAAGTTCCCGGATCAATATTAATATAAGGATCAAGCTTTTGAATAGTTACGTTGAAGCCACGCGATTTTAGTAGAAGTCCAAGAGAAGCTGAAACGATTCCCTTTCCCAAAGATGAAGTTACACCTCCTGTCACAAAGATGTACTTTGTATTCTTTTTACTCATTAGATTAGGTTTGTGCAAAGTTAGGGGAAAAAGAAATACAAAGCAATTTTGGATGAAGTTTAATCCAAATGTTTATTTGATAATAAAATTAAAAATCCAAAAATCGTTTTAATTTTTACTGCTTGAAAAGGCTTTTCAGAGTAATTAATTTAATAAATCTTTAGCAAATTAAAATTTCATTAAAAATTGATTCATAAATCCTTCTTTCTCCAAAATAATAAAAAAGGTTTCCAAAACTGAAAACCTTCTATTTATATTTATAATTATACAAATTATATTTTGATCATTTCAAAATACAGATTAACATCCACGTCTTTAGCAACTCCTGTTCCTGTAGGATCATATTTAATATCGTAATCCAAACGGTTTATGGTAAAACTTGTCTGGAAACCCATCACTTCTTTCCCCTGCTGGTTTTTCGCAATTCCGCCAAAAGTTACGGGAACAGTGACATCTCTGGTTACATCTTTTATAGTTAATTTTCCTTTCAGAATGTAGGTGTTATTTTTATCCTTCTTCATGGAAGTTGTTACGAAACTCATCGTTGGATATTTTTCTGCACTAAAAAAATCTTCGCTTTTCAAATGCTTATCCCTCATTTCAACTCCCGTATTAATAGTGTTTACCTCAACCGTAAAATTAAGGTCTGCATTTTCTAAAGTATTGCCTTTTGTGGAAGCTTTCCCGTCAAACTTATCAAATCTTCCCTGCACAAAGCTGATTCCCATGTGTTTGATGTTGAAATTAACAGAAGAATGCATCGGATCTACCGCCCAGTCTGTCTGCGCAAAACTAAAAATATTGAGCAGAGTAAATACGAAAGTTAAAAATACCTTTTTCATTATATATTATTTTGAATTAATTCTAAAGTAAAAGTAATCTATTATAACGTAAAACAAGCCCTGATTAGTTTTTCGATTTTGTTAAAATTATTTTTGAATAAATTAAATGAAACAAAAACATCAATATCAATATAATCAATGAATTCGCATACATCATGACCATCAAAAGATTTTCATTACTCGAATTTGTAAAATAAGCAAAAGGATTGTTCCCTGAAATGATTAAAAATAACAAATAAATAGCTTCAAATAAAATAGCGATCCTAGAAATTGAATGATAACTTTTTCTAAAAATAATCACAGTGATCAAACCGATTGCAGTAATTACAGAACAAAAGATTAAAATTAAATAAGAATACATCCCAAAATCTCCACCGGGCAAACTTAGAAACCTCACCGTCCATTCTGTAAACTGAGCATGCAAAAGCGACATTACCACAAAAATCAGCAAACTCAAAAAAATATTTTTCATGGTTGAAAATTAATTAAAATTCGAAAGAAAAATTCAAAAAAAATTTTGAACTTCGCAGTATGGCAAAACTCAAAACAGCATATTTCTGTCAGAACTGCGGAACCCAGTATTCCCAATGGATGGGACAGTGCAAAAACTGCGGACAATGGAATACTTTGGTGGAAGAAGTCGTGGAAAAAACAACTTCACACAAAACACCACCCTTTTCGAAGACCAAACAGCACGTCATCAATATCGTAGAAGTTGAAACCAATGAAGAACCGAGAATAAAAACACCTTCCGAAGAACTCAACCGGGTTTTGGGTGGCGGAATTGTTTTAGGATCCGTTACGCTGATCGGCGGAGAACCGGGAATTGGTAAGTCTACCCTGCTTCTTCAACTCGCTCTGAAAATGAAGAAAAAAGTCCTCTATGTTTCGGGGGAAGAAAGTGCTTCTCAAATTAAAATGAGAGCCGATCGTCTGACTGACATCCAAAATCCAAACTGTTTTTTATTCACAGAAACTAATCTGGAAAAAATTCTTCATGAAGCTAAAAAACTGGAGCCCGACTTTGTGATTATCGATTCCATTCAGACATTGCAGTCACAACTGATTGAAAGTTCGCCGGGAACGGTTTCCCAGATCCGCGAATGTTCCAATGAAATTATTAAATATGCCAAAGAAAACAACGTTCCTGTGTTTTTGGTAGGTCACATCACCAAAGACGGTCAAATTGCAGGACCGAAAGTTCTGGAACACATGGTGGATGTGGTTTTGAATTTCGACGGCGACAGAAATCATCTTTTCAGATTATTGAGAGCCAACAAAAACCGTTTCGGATCGACTTCCGAGATCGGGATTTATGAAATGATCTCTCAGGGTTTAAAGGAAATTAAAAATCCATCGGAAATCTTAATCACCAAAAAATTTGAAGAACTTTCCGGAAATTCTGTAGCCGTGACACTGGAAGGAAACCGTCCGATGCTGTTGGAAATTCAGGCTTTGGTAAGTACCGCAGTTTACGGAACACCGCAAAGAAGTTCCACAGGTTTTGATGCCAAAAGACTGAATATGCTTCTTGCAGTTCTGGAAAAAAGAGCAGGTTTTCAGTTAGGAGCAAAAGACGTTTTCTTAAATATTACCGGAGGAATAAAAACCGATGATCCGGCTCTGGATTTGGCAGTTGTAGCTTCCATTCTTTCATCGAATGAAGACATTGCGATTTCTGAACATTATTGTTTTGCGGGAGAAATTGGTTTAAGCGGTGAAATCCGCCCGATTGCACAAGCGGAACAGAGAATTACCGAAGCGGAAAAGTTGGGCTACGAAAAGATTTTTATTTCTAATCTGAACAAATTACCGAAGAAAAAATTCGGGATTAAAATAGAAGAAGTAAGCAAAATCGAGGATTTTCACGAGAGGTTATTTTAATTAAAAAACACAAAATATTAAATGATGAAAACCAGCATCCTCAATTATTATAACCATCTTGCAAAAACCTATGACGAAAACCGTTTCGGGAATTCCTACGGAAAATATATCGATGAACAGGAAAGAGCTTTTTTAAATTCCTTTTTTAGAAATAAAAGTTATTCAAAAATTCTGGATTTAGGTTGTGGGACAGGAAGACTGCTGAATTTTGCCACTCACGGCGCAGATTTCAGTGAAGAAATGCTGAATATTGCCCGAAAAAAATATCCTGAAAAAATTTTAGCCAAAGGAGAAATCTCAAAAATCCCTTTTGCGGATGAATTTGACTGTATTTTCTGTTTCCATGTCATTATGCATCAAAACAGAAAGGAAACGGAAGCTTTTTTGGATGAATGCTTTTCGAAATTAAACAAAAACGGAACTTTAATTTTCGATTTTCCCACGAAAAACAGACGAAAAGTTGTTTCTCCACAGGAAGATTGGCACGCTGGAAACAGTTTTACACCCAAAGAAATTTCTGAATTAGCCGGAAAACGATGGAAAATTAAAAATTCAACCGGAATTTTACTGTTCCCGATTCATAGAATTCCTAAAAGTCTAAGAAAATATTTTCTTCTGCTGGATATTTTGCTGTGTAAAACATTCCTGAAAAACTGGGCTTCTTATCACATTGCTGTTTTAGAAAAGATATGAGGCAGCAATTACGAAAACTTCTTCCACATGGTTTTAAACTGCAATGGAAATTATTGAGAAGATATATTAACGAAAGCAAAACCCAATATTCTTATCCGAAATATTACAGCTCAGAAAATATTGGAGAATATAAAACTGAACTCCGGCAAATCATCAGGAAAGGAGAATTTTATGAGAACAAACTTCATAATCTGAAGATTGTGGGAGAAAAAATCAACCATCTGATTATTCATCCCAACGAAGTTTTTTCTTTCTGGAAACTGATCGGAAAACCGAATGAAAAAAATAATTTTAAAGAAGGACGAAATTTAATTAAAAATCATATTTCGAGTGATTTTGGAGGCGGAATTTGTCAGTTTTCTTCAATTTTATACTTCTTAGCATTACAGTCAGGTTTAAAAATCATTGAAAGATTTCCTCATTCCATAGACATTTATAAAGATCATGAGCGTTTTACGCCTTTAGGTTCAGATTGTACCGTAGTTTATGGCTACAAAGATTTACAGTTTCAGAATACTTTTTCATTTCCGGTTCAGTTGCAATATTTTGTGAATGATGAAGAACTTTCTGTCTGTTTTCTTTCACCGAAAGAAATCGTTTTGAATACAATTGATTTTAACTATTCTGAAACAGAAAACGGAGTCTGGGTTGAAACTTTACAGAACGGTAAAGTTTTGCTTAAAAATTTCTATATTCGTTTATGAATTATTTGGCGCATTCCTTTCTTACTTTTACAGACGGACAGATTGTCGGTCAGTTTTTGGAAGATTTCATTAAAAACAGAGACCGTTATTCTTTTCCGAAAGATATTCAGGACGGGATCACTTTACACCGCGCTATTGATACTTTTACAGACGGTCATCCTGCCATTCATGAAGCAAAAAAAGTTTTTGCACCTTTGGTAAGATTGTATGCCGGAGCTTTTGTGGATGTTTCTATGGATTTTTTTGTAGCCAATGATTTAAGTCTGAATTCTCTGGAAGGCTGGAAAAATCATTCCCAAAAAGTATATCGTGTTCTGAATGAAAATTATGAATTTCTTCCCGAAAATTTCAGAATCATGCTTGAAAAAATGGAAGAAGGCGATTGGCTTTACAACTACCGTTTCGAGAAAAACATCGGCTACAGTATGAGAAACGTTTTGAACAAAGCAAAATATTTAAACCTTGATATTCCCGTTCACGAAGCTTTTTTAAAGAATAAAGATTTTCTTCAGGAATGTTATGATGATTTTTTTCCTGATTTATTGGAACATGCCAAAGGAATCAATGCACTTTTACAACTCGAAAATTAATTTTTAAAACTGCTGAAACAAATAACGGTTCGGATAAGTTAATTTTTCACTTTTTCGGTTTCCGTTAACAATGATGTGAATAATATTGATCTGATCGTCAAATAAATTATACAGAAAACTTACCGCTGCTTCTACTTTTTTCGGGTTGTCGATTTTTTCAGATTCAAGGTAAATATTTACCGATTCATGATCTTCTTCATAGCCTACATAATTAACATTCAGAAATTTATTATTGCCTTTTAATTTAAAATATTCCGCGGAATAATTTTTAAGAGATTCGTTGAGCTGTGCTTTGAATTTCGGATCGTTGAAATGAAGCGATTTGCTGTATTTATTGTTCAGTCCGTTTTCCAGATCATCCAGAAAAAACCGTCCTGTAATTTCAAACGTTTTGGATTTCTGGTTATAATTAATTTCTACAGAACCTACATGATAAGGATGTTTTGCCTTTGTAAAAGAGAAAAATATAAGTAAAACGGTAAAGAAGAAAAACAGTTTTTTCATTGTAATAATTCAAGGATTTTTTGTGGATCTTGTCGCATATCGAAGAACAGTAGAACTTTAATTTTAGTCTCGTTTTCTTTTCGGAAAAACATTCCTACGTGTTTTTTGCCGATTAAAACACACTCTCTTAAGAAATTCGATATTCTCGACTAAAGTTTTTTTTTGCTATTTCTGAGAATTTAATCTGCATATTTCGTCATCAATAAATTTAAAGAAATCCTTTTTCGAGATCATATCTTTTTCCTCAAGGCTGTCTGCGTAATCCGCAAGTTTATCTATAAACCATTTCGGTGTTCCGTCTTCATAAAATTCTTCCTCTTCTTTTACAGAAACAGATTTCACTCCTTTTATTTTCTCTAAAAGTTGTTTGATAAAGACAAAATCTTCAGCATTTTCTAATTCTATATTAACAAGCATACCATTGAATTTTATAACAAAGTTAAAATAAATTTTGTATCATCGCGTTTCAAAAATAATATTGGAAAAATGCAGGATTTTTTATTCTATCTGAATCTCGGCTGGGAACACATTATTTCTTTGGATGCACTCGATCATCAGCTTTTTGTTCTGGCTTTAATTGCGGTATATTCTTTTAACGACTTAAAGAAAGTTTTAATTCTTGTCACCGCTTTCACCATCGGACATTCCATTACTTTGGCATTAAGCACTTTTGATATCATAAGAATCAATTCAGACTGGGTAGAATTTCTCATTCCGTTGACGATTGTTTTAACTTCGCTGAATAATATCCTCATTCGGAATAAAAAACAGTCTCAGAATAACGCCAATTACTATTTAGCCTTAATTTTCGGACTGATCCACGGAATGGGCTTTGCAAATACCGCAAGAGTGATGATTGCCAAAAGCCAGAGTATTGCTGTTCCTCTTTTGGGGTTTAATATCGGGTTGGAATTGGGACAGATTGCCATTGTTTTCGGGATTTTAATACTGCTCTTTATTTTGCTTAAACTATTCAAAGTAAATCAGAAAGACTGGATCCTTTTTGTCTCTTCCGGAGTATTTGCTTTATCCTTAAAAATGACATTAGAAAGAATTCCTTTTTAACGCTGAAACATTTTCAAATTTTCAGCTACTTATTATTATATTTGAAAATCTTTAAAACAATTTCGGTTATGAAACTAAAAGTTGCCATACTTTCTCTTTCTGTATTTGCGTATACAGGTTTCACCGCACAAAATATCCAGAACAATCCTGGAAGCAACCACGGAAACAAATTCGAGCAGTTAGGAACCATTCTTCCTACGCCTAATATCTACAGAACCGCTTCCGGAGCTCCCGGTCATGGTTATTGGCAAAACAGAGCCGATTACGAGATCAATGCTTATCTGGACGAAGACAAAAGGAATCTGAAAGGTTCTGAAACCATTACGTATTACAATAATTCTCCGGACGATCTGGATTATATCTGGCTGCAACTGGACGAAAACCAACAATCAACGGTTAAGAAAGCGGACTTCCCTTTCTCTTCTACCCTTCCGAAAGCGGCAACAGACCAACAATTGAAAGCTTCTGAAGTTCCGGCAGTTGATAACGGATATGGAGTAAATCTTGAAAAAGTAACCGATGCTTCAGGAAATCCTTTGAAATATACCGTCAATAAAACCATGATGCGTATTGATCTTCCTAAAGTTCTGAAAAAAGGAGAAAAACTGGTTTTCAAAGTAGACTGGAACTACAATATCCCGAACCGAATGAAAATGGGAGGTCGTGGCGGTTACGAAAACTTCCCCGAAGAAGGAAACGATCTTTATACGATGACGCAATGGTATCCGAGAATGTGCGTATACAGCGATTTCCACGGATGGCAGAATCACCAGTTTACAGGAAGAGGCGAATTTGCCCTGGTTTTCGGAAATTTTAAAGTTTCGATGAATGTTCCCGCAGATCATGTGGTGGGAGGAACAGGAGAATGTAAAAACTATGATCAGGTCTTAACATCTGAGCAATTGGCAAGATACAACAAGTCTAAAACTTCTACTGAACCTGTAGAAATCGTGACTCTGGATGAAGCTAAAAAAGCGGAGAAAAATCATTCCAAGCAGAGAAAAACATGGACTTTTGAAGCGAATGACGTAAGAGATTTCGCATGGACTTCTTCAAGAAAATTTGTGTGGGACGGAATGGGCGTTACGATTCCTGAAAACAACAATAAAGTAATGGCAATGAGCTTTTATCCTAAAGAAGCTTATGGATTATACAGAAAATATTCAACCAAAGCAGTTGCACATACAATCAAAACCTACTCAGAATTCACGATTCCTTATCCTTATCCTGTCGCACAGTCTGTAGAAGCAGCAAACGGAATGGAATATCCTATGATCTGCTTCAATTACGGAAGAACGGAAAAAGACGGAACCTATTCAGAAGGAATTAAAAACGGAATGTTGGGCGTTGTAATTCACGAGGTGGGACATAACTTCTTTCCGATGATCATTAATTCAGACGAAAGACAATGGAGCTGGATGGACGAAGGTTTAAATACTTTCGTGGAATATCTTACCGAAGAAAAATGGGACAATAAATTCCCTTCAAAAAGAGGTCCGGCGTGGACGATCGTTGATTACATGAAACTTCCGAAAGATCAGCTGGAGCCAATTATGAGTAATTCTGAAAACATTATTCAGTTTGGTCCGAATGCGTATTCCAAACCGGCAACCGGATTGAATATTCTTCGTGAAACGATCATGGGAAGAGAGCTTTTTGATAAAGCTTTTAAAACCTATGCTAAAAGATGGGCTTTCAGACATCCTGAACCTGCAGATTTTTTCAGAACGATGGAAGACGCAAGCGGTGAAGATCTGGACTGGTTCTGGAGAGGATGGTTCTACGGAACGGATCCTGTAGATATCGCGATTGATAAAGTGACGATTGCAACTCCGGATCTGAATACTGCTCCAAGAGAAGCCAAAGAAAATAAATATAAAGTTGATAAACCTGCCCTGAACGACTTTGAAGATATTTCAAAAATCAGAAACAGAGAAGATAAAAACATTACTTTCTATGTAGACAAAGACAAGGAAGCTCAGGATTTCTATTACAGATACGACAGAGGTCAGGAAAAAGTGGATAACGATAAGGAATACGTTTCTAAATTCGACGGCACCGAACCTTTAACGCAGAAAGAAAAAGATAAATTTAAAAATCTTACCGCTTATCAGATCGATTTTGTGAACAAAGGAGGTTTGGTAATGCCGATTATTTTAGAATTTACTTTTGAAGACGGAACAAAACTTACCGACAAATCTTCTGCACAGATCTGGAGAATGAACGAGCAGAAAGTTTCTAAAACGTATTACTTTGAAAAGAAATTAAAATCTGTTCAGCTTGATCCGATGAGAGAAACTGCCGATATTGATACTTCCAATAATTTCTGGAGCAATGACGGCGGAACGGCACAGGTTTCCAAATTTGATCTGTTCAAACAGAAAGAAACAGGAAATGCAAGAGGCGCTTCTAACGGAAAAGTAAACCCGATGCAGGCTGCAGGGAAAAAATAAAATTTTCCATCAAAGCATATCCATAACTGTAAAAGTTATATTTTTAAAACAGATATTTTCTGAAAACGTAAGATTTATTTATTTTTCTTTCTTTTCAAAAAGTATCTGTTTTATTTTATCTTATCTTATTTTCTGTAGAAACAGATCCAGATCATCTTCTTTTCCCAACCCTAATTTCTGTTTAATTCTGTATTTTGCCACTCTTACACTTTTGGCTTCTATATGAAATAAACCTGCAATCTGCTTCGTATTCATCTGTAAATGAAGACAGGCGCAGTATTTCATGTCTAACTGCGAAAGTTTCTGCACAGATTTATCATGGAGTAAGTTGAAAAAATCCGGATGTAGTTGCTGTACCTGAGATTTTATTTCGGCAAAATCATGATCTCTGAGCATTTCTTCTTTGATGAGCTTATTGATCTGATGGGTTTCTCCTTCGTTAGCTTTAGCTTTAATCTGCTGAAGCATTTCATTTTTTTTAGAAAGCTGCAAACTGCTTGCTATCATTTCTTTTTGAAGCTGGCTTTGTTTTATGGCTAAGAGTTCATGCTCCAGATTAAGCCTTGCTTTTTCTTCTTTTTCGAATTTTGCCTGCAATTCGGCTTCCTGCTTTTTAGCTTCCAGTTCTTTTGCTCTTTGTGTAGAGTATTTAAGTTTGTAATGATAAGAACGGAACATGAATCCCAATCCTGGTAAAGTAGCCCCAAAAATTCCAAGATAAAGATAATTTTGCAGCATTCTGCTCTCTGCCCTTTCCTTCAATGTTGCCAATTCTGTATTTTTCTTCTCTACTTCGTATTGGATCTCTAATTTCTGGGCATTTTTTATTTGTTCCTGATTATTAATTTTTCCAATAACATCCTGCAGCTTTTTTTGGTAGACAAATGCTTTGTTGAAATTTTTCTTTTTTTCATATAAATTGACCAAAGCCTGATAATCATTCATCCAGGTATAGTAGTAGGGAGGATTTTTCTGAAGCATTTTTTCTTCTGCCAAAAGATAATATTTCTCTGCCTCTGCCAAATCGCCTTCATTTTCTGCATATGCACCTTTTATTCCGTATACATTGGTGAGATAATCATATTTAAGAGGATGATTTTTTACTGTTTGTTCTACTATCTGTAAATAATGGTTTATTTTTCTTTTAGTATCACTATTTTGAGGAAGATAAGCTAAAGAAAAGGTAGCAAGATTAATGTTCATTCTGGAATAGGCAGTGTAGCCAATCTCTTCCGGATATTTTTCGCAGAGGTTATTTATCTTCTCTGCAAAATAAAATACACTGTCTTTGTATTTTTTGCTTTTGGTTGCAAATTCCATATGATCGTAATAATGCATTTCTGCGTCATATGCATCTATTATACAATTAACATTTTTCGATTTTTCTGCATTCTTCAATGCCAGATGAGCATATATTTTTACCTTATCCTGTTTTCCCCACTGTTCATAGGCATAATATATATCCCAGTACAGCAAAGACAACAGTCTGTAATCTTTTTTAATTTTAAGAAAATGAATTCCTTTCTGTGCATCGCGGATGGACAAGTCCAGTATTTCATTGTGTTTATAGAAGTAGGAACTTGCTGATAAAGCCACAGCATTTGCGAGATCATCTTTTGATTTTTCGGCAAAATATAAAGACTTGCTTATCGCATTTTTAGCCGTTTTTACATTGTCATTAAACGTGAAGATCTTACTTAGAGAAGCATATTCGTACGCCAGAGCAACATCATCATTTTTAGGCTCTGATATTGAAATTGCTTTATTTATAAGTCTTAAAGACGTTGAAAAATCCTCATTTAATCTTGAAAGTTCGGCATCTTTCAGAAGTTTTACAACTTTTATATCTTTCACCTGTGCCTGGAGATAAAATACGTTCAAAAGAATCAGTATTAAAAAAATAATTTTCTTCATATTGGGTTTTAAAATGTAATGAAAAACTTCAGCAGTTAATCCGATTAGCTTCAGGAAATGATATCAGAAGCAACGGGAAAGTTCAGCATATTTTTCTCTGATTGATATTTTTTGTCTCAAAAGAGCAATAATTTAGTCTTTATAATCCCATTTTTCTTTTTGCTTTTGACAGAAGATGGTTAATCATGTACCTGCTTATAGTTTTTCATATTACAAAATTATATTATTTAGGAACAGATAATGAAATCGAATACAATTTCAAAACACTTCTAAAAAACTAAACATCAGCAATTTAAAAATCATGTAGTCACTTTGTAGTCACACCTGTTACTACAGGTAGCCGTTTTGTGGTATCCTTTTTTATTGCTCGGCTGACAATTTAAAAGAGTTTTGCATTAAGATTTTAAATAAAAAATGTAAACCAATAAATATCAGCTTTTAAATAATGAACACAAAAAAGACGGCAAAATTATTTCTTATATTCATTTCGGGTCTTGCAACAGCACAGATCGGTATTAATACTCCTAATCCGTTAGACACTTTTCATGTTGACGGCGGAAAAGATAATCCATCATCCGGAATTCCGACAACAGATCAGCAATCCAATGATTTTATTGTGACCAAAACAGGAAAAGTAGGAATAGGAACGACAACGATAGGCTCCGGTCATATGCTGGAAATTGTGGGTCCTACCAATCAGATTCCAAACATTCAGGAAGCAAGTGCGGATATTTATATGATTCCGGGATCTTTACAGGAAAAATCTACTCTAAGAGTGGCTAATTTTCAGGGAAAGGAAACTCAGGTCACAACTTTTGACGGATCTTATACCGGAACCAGAGGAGATGGAATACCTTACGCTAATCTGGGGGTTTACTTTTCCAACGGAGACAATATTAGCCATGAGCTAAGAAGCACAATAGGAGGAAGCCACTATTTTGTAATCAATTCCAGAACAATTACTACGATGACGGCTTCCGGAAATGTAGGGATGGGGATTGTAAACAATGTGGGAAATCTTGCTCCGGTAAGCACTTTGGACGTAAAAGGTTCTGTGGGCGGAAATATCAGAGCTTTGTCTTCGGGAACTGTTGCAGATAATGATTTCACGCTATTGGTTCAGGGTTCAGTAAGTCTGCCTGCTGCAAGTTCCGCCAACATAAGACGTATATATTATCTTATTAACGATACATCCGCCTCACAAACTGTTTCAGGAAATTTCAGATTGAACGGAAATATTTTTAACTCCTATACACTTAATAATTCTGACGGAGGAAGAGGTATTTCTGTACAAAGTGACGGAAATAACTGGATCATAATTTCTAAGTTTTAAATAAAAACCTTACACTTTAAAAACACAAATCAATAATAAAAGTAAATTTCCATTCACGCAGTGTTGTTTTAACCAAATCACAATTTTATTAATCATCTAAAAATAATTTCATCATGGACAGAAAAAATGCAGCAATCATTTCTTACCTCACCATCATCGGATGGCTGATTGCGTATCTGATTACAAACGGCGACAAAAGAGATTCTTTTGTAAAATATAATTTGAAACAGTCTTTCGGGCTTATTATTTCACAATTTGCTTTTGGTATTGCCGCAGGCATTCTGACTTCAATAATGCCATCATTATCATTTATCAACTATTTTGCAATTGTATTTTTGATATTATGGATTTTCGGAATCATTAATGTTGTAAATTCAGTAGAAAAGCCAATTCCTGTGATCGGCAGGTTATTTGAAGATAAATTTAATTTCATCAAATAAATAACAGGAATTTGGAACTGTTAACGTACATTTTAGTACCGTTTTTTATCGCTCTTTTGTTTAAAAAATTAATGTTAACAAAGAAATCTTTAACCTATTTATTTACTACATTTATTATTTTGATATACCCTTTTTTGCTATTCTCTTTGGAGGATTTTCTGAACTTTGCAGATCAAAAATCAAGATGCGGAAACATTCAGGGTTTATTTGTTATCGGAAATACTGTAATTTATTTACCTGTTGCTTTATTGCTGCAATATTTTTTTAATAAATGGCTTGTTAAATTTAAGAACACAAATGACTAAAATACTGTAACTTTTACATAAAGGGCACAACTAATTATTAAAAAAATTCATGAGACTATTTCTGATCCTTTTAATAATGAGCAGTGCCCAAATTTTTGCTCAGAAAACTGTTAC
>NZ_JBBCQL010000042.1:0-26056 GCF_037149975.1 Chryseobacterium sp. VD8
AGTTGTGGGTATTTCAATTGGCATTGTAGTTTTTTAGTAAATATAAATAATTTTAAACCTAAAGCTATAGAGAATTTAAAATTTGATAAGTTTTAGTTATTCATAGTTTTTCCCTGAACCTCACCATAAATCCTATCGATTACAAAAAGTAACTAATGCAGTTTATTAGCCTTATCTTTGTTGCGTAAAAATTTAAAATAATGAAACCGACAAAAGTTTTATGAAATGCTTTTGTCTAAACAGAATATCCCGATATGAAAAATTTTGAAATATCAGTATTGGATCTTGCTCCCGTAAAACAGGGGAAAACTGTTCATGATACCTTTCAGGACAGTTTATCATTAGCCAGTCATGCTGAACATTTAGATTATAAAAGATTCTGGCTTGCCGAACACCACAATATGGAAAGCATTGCCAGTTCTGCAACCTCCGTTCTGATTGGTTTTATCGCCAACGGAACCAAAAAAATAAGAGTCGGTTCCGGAGGAATTATGCTTCCGAACCACAGTTCATTAGTGATTGCCGAACAGTTCGGAACTCTTGAATCTCTTTTTCCGGGAAGAATTGATCTTGGCTTGGGAAGAGCTCCGGGAACGGATGGTTTAACCGCTCAGGCTTTGGGAAGAAATCCTGCGATGATCAATCAGCAGTTTCCAAGACAGATTTTAGAATTACAGAAATATTTTTCCAAAGAAAACCGTGATGCTTTGGTTCGTGCCATTCCGGGAGAAGGACTGGATATCCCGATGTATATTTTAGGTTCGAGTACAGACAGTGCTTTTTTGGCAGCAGAATTGGGACTTCCGTATGCTTTTGCGGGGCATTTTGTGCCGGAGCAGATGGAAATGGCTTTCAATATTTATAGGGAACATTTTGAACCGTCAAAATATTTAGACAAACCTTACATTATTGCCTGTGTAAACGGAGTTGCAGCAGAAACTTCGAAAGAAGCGCATAAAATGTCGACAACTTTGTTTCAGGCTTTCATTAATATTGTAAGAAACGACAGAAAACCCTTTGCACCGCCGGTTGATGATATGGACGACATCTGGTCGCCCATGGAAAAATCTATGGTTTTGCAGAAACTGAGATACACTTTCATTGGAGATCAGAGTGAAATCGAAGAGAAATTGAAAAGTTTTCAGGAAAAATTTAATGTGGACGAACTGATGATTAATTCTCATATTTACGACCATCAGAAAAGACTGGAGTCTTATCATATTTTCAGAAAAGCTAAAAACTCCGTATTTGGCGAATAATAAAGAATTTATAATATTGGGAGATGCATATTTTTATAAGTATCTTTGCAAAAATTTAAAAAGTAAAAATGTCTGATATTAAGTTAAATACTATTCCAGAGGCGATAGAAGACCTTAAAAATGGTAAAATAATCATAGTAGTGGATGATGAAGACAGAGAAAACGAAGGAGATTTTCTTTGTGCGGCAGAGCTTACAACACCTGAAATTATCAACTTTATGGCGCTTCACGGAAGAGGGCTTATCTGTATGCCGCTTCCTGAAAAAAGATGTGACGAGCTTGGTCTTGAAGTAATGGTAAGCCGAAGCAGCGATCCGAAAGAAACCGCTTTTACGGTGTCTGTAGACCTTTTAGGAAACGGAACTTCTACCGGAATTTCTGCAAGCGACAGAGCAAAGACCATTCTGGCTCTGATGGATGAAAAATCCAAGCCGACAGATTTCATGCGTCCCGGTCATATTTTCCCGTTAAGAGCCAAAAAAGGAGGTGTTCTGAAAAGAGCAGGGCACACAGAAGCTGCAATAGATTTAACTTGTCTTGCAGGTCTTAAAGAAGGAGGGGTAATCTGTGAAATCATGAATGAAGACGGTTCTATGTCCCGTCTTCCTGAGCTTTATGCTTTTGCACAGAAACATGATATGAAAATAGTTTCCATTGAAGATTTAATTCATTATCAGCTTAAAAAAGGAAATCTTATTGAAAGAATTGAAGAAAGAAAAGTAAAAACCGCTTACGGAGATTACGATTTCTTTGCTTTCAGAGAAACTTCCAACGATCAGATCCATTTTGCCTTAACCAAAGGTTCATGGACGGTTGATGAGCCTGTTTTGGTAAGAGTTCAGTCATCAGATTCTTATTTTGATGTTTTAACGAGACTGAATAACGGAGAGAAACCTCAGTTGGAAAAAGTAACTTCCATGGTAAATGCAGAAGGAAAAGGAGCCATTGTTTTCATTAATAATGTTTCAAACTCTGAAAATACATTAAGAAAACTACAGCAGTTCCTTAATTATCAGGACGGACAACAGCAGCATCCGACTTTAGCATTCAACTACAGAGATTACGGAATCGGAACGCAGATACTGAAAAATCTGGGAATTAATAAATTTAAAGTAATTACCCAGAATCCTAATGTGAAGCCGCAGGTTGGCGGATATGATGTTGAGGTAACTGAAATGGTACAACTATAAAATGTGAATTGTGAATGGTCAGTTTTGCTCTGCAAGTGAATTTTTACAATAAAATTGATAATGAAATGAATTCAATGTTGACAATTCACTTCGACGAAATAAAAATGGCTTGAGAAATCAAGCCATTTTTATTTCGTCGAAATTCCTGAAACCGTTCAGGAAATCTTTGATGTTCATTCTCTTTTTTCCTTCAAGCTGTAATTCTGATGGAAAATATTCTCCGTCTTTGGTAAAAATCTTAAATCCGTTTTTAGAAATTTCCAGACTTCCGGCTGTTTTTCCATGATTCGAAATTTCAAATTTTCCACCGAAAATTTTAAGTCCTTTTTCTTCTTCGCCTATCTTTAAAGTGGTGAAAGCTGCAGGATAAGGAGACATTCCTAAAATAAACTGATGAATTCCTTTCGAATTTTTCGTCCAGTCGATTCTTGTATCTTCTTTAAAAATTTTAAATGCATTTTTTGGATGCTCAACTTGAGGCTGTGGTTTTTCTGTAATTGAATTTTCTGCCAATCCGTTTAACGTTTTTACCACAAGCTCAGAGCCCATTTCCATGAGTCTGTCGTGAAGGCTTCCCGCATTTTCATCCGGTAAAATGGGAAGTTCTTCCTGAAGAAGAATATTTCCTTCATCAATTTTTTCATTGATAAAAAACGTTGTAGCTCCGGATTTTTCTTCTCCGTTGATAATTGCGTAATTGATAGGTGCAGCACCTCTGTAATCTGGAAGTAAAGAAGCATGAAGGTTGAAAGTTCCCATTTTTGGCATTTCAAACAAAACTTTCGGCATCATTCTGAAAGCGACCACTACAAAAACATCGGCTTCCAGTTTTCTCAATTCCTCTAAAAACTCGGGGTTTCTAAGCTTTTCAGGCTGAAAAACAGGAAGATTATTTTCTACGGCAAAAACTTTTACCGGAGACTGACTGATTTTTTGTCCTCGTCCGCTCGCTTTATCTGCAACCGTTACAACGCCCACAACTTCGTGATGAGAATGATGAATGGCTTCCAGAGAAGCTTTGGCAAACTCCGGAGTTCCTAAAAATACGACTTTCAATGATTTCATAGTGCAAAGATAAGGTCTTTGAGGAAGGATTGAAAGATTTGAATTTTAAAATTGACAGTTGGAATCAGAAAAATGTAATGCTGAGCTTACTGAATTATCTTAAGCCAAAGCATACGTTCTGAAATTCAGCATTTTTACTTTTCCGGTATCCAGAAGAAAAATTAAATTTTCCAGAATATTCTCTTTTGAATGATAGCTCAGCTGAATAGAAAGTTCTTCAATCGTTGCCGGTCTTTTGCCGAGCAGATTCAGAATCTGGTGTGAAATGTTTTTCCCGAAAATCGACTGTTTATTTCGCTCACAGACAGAGCATTGCCCACAGTTTTTAGCATTTTTTTCACCGAAATAGTTTAGGATGAGCTTCATTTTACAGTATTTTTCATCTTCGATGTAAAATTTCATTTCTTCCCACTTTTGGATTTTATTTTTCTGAATATGTTCAAAAAGTTTCCAGTACACAGAGCTGTTTAATCTTTCATCTCTTGGTTTCAGAAATTTTACGCTGGTTAAAGCACCATCAATATATTCCACATATCCTTTTTGCTGAAGTTCTTTTAGTCTTTCTTTAATCAGTTCCACACTTGATCCGATTTTTCCGCTTACCTGTTGTTCACTGAACATCACTTTATGTGTAGTAATTCCGGAAATCGTACGAAGCATCAGTTCTAAAAAATAGGCATCTTTTCGTGGCAGCTGATCAATTTCATGGGCTTCCATCAAAAGTTGTAGTGATGAAAGACTTTTATGTTCGTTAAAATAAATAATTTCCTGATTGTGAAGAAAATTGAGAACGTTTCTGATCTTCGCATTCGAAAGTTTCGTGAAATTATAAATTCCGTTGATATTCAGTTGAAAAACTTTTTCCGGAAGTTCAAATTCGGCAACCTGAAAAATAGAGTAGAGGTAAGTAACGATTTTTAAAAACTCAGCTTTATTGGGAATCTGGTTCTTTAAAATCTGATCAAAATTTAAAAGTTCCTGCTTATTCCAAAGCAGAAATGCAAAACTTTCTTTTCCGTCTCTTCCGGAACGCCCGATTTCCTGATAATAATTTTCAATGGAAGGAGCAGGAGAGTAATGAAGTACAAAACGTACATTATCCTTATCAATTCCCATCCCGAAAGCATTGGTGGAAATTAAAACATGGTTACTGCTTCTGTTCCATATTTCCTGTTTGGTATTTTTTTCTTTCGTGGATAAACCTGCGTGAAAGTAATCTACATTTTTAAGCTGATTTTTTTTCAGAAATTCACTGAGGAGTTCGGCTTCTTTTCTCGTTCTCACATAAACGATTCCCGATTCGTTGGAGAATTTTAAAATATCAAAGACTTTCTGAAATTTATCCGAAACTTCTTCCATGAAAATTTTAATATTGTCTCTTTTAAAACTTTTCTGAAAAACCTGCGGATTTTTTAATTCCAGTTTTAATTTTATTTCCTCCAGAACTTTTGGCGTAGCGGTTGCGGTTAAAGCCAGACACGGAATTTCAGGATTGTTTTTTCTGAATTCTTTGATATTCTGATAACTCGGACGGAAATCCTGTCCCCACTCTGAGATGCAATGCGCTTCATCTACTGCAATGAATGACAGTTCGATTTCTTCAATATGCTGCAGAAACTGTTTATTGGTAATTCGTTCAGGAGAAACATACAGCAACTTTGTCAGTCCTTCTTTGCATCGGTCATAGATGTTTTCAGCATCATATTCATCCAGTTCCGAAGACAGATATTCTGCTTCGATTCCTCTTGATTTCAATTGGTTTACCTGATCTTTCATCAATGCCAGTAAAGGGGAAATAACCAGACAGGTTCCTTCTTTTAATAAAGCAGGAAGCTGATAGCAAAGCGATTTCCCGGCTCCGGTCGGCAGAAGAACAAGAGTGTCTTTTTCATTGATAACAGAATCGATAATCGCTTCCTGAGAATCCCGAAAACCATCATAACCCCAGAAATGTTTCAGGGTTTTAAATTTTAGCTCTTGAAAATCTTGCTGAGAAATCATGGGATAAAAGTAATAAAAGTATTCCGACAAAAAAAGCCACGCAATGCATGGCTTTTATGTATTTAATAATAAATTTAATTATTTAGCTTCGAAGTAAACTCTTCTGTTTGCTCTGTTTTTCCATTCAGGGCATTTTGTAGCAGGATTACATTCAGGATACTTAAGATCTTTTTCACCTCTACCTATTGCATTTAATTTACCAGACTGAACTCCGTTTTTAATTAAATAATCTTTTACGTTGTTCGCTCTTCTTTCAGAAAGTTTTTGGTTATATGCATCAGAAGCTCTCGTATCTGTTGCTCCAACTACTGTGTAAGATCCACTGGAAGAATTAATGTAATTTACTGCGTTGTTAAGAATTGGAGTGTTAGAAGGTAAAATTCTGTCTGAATTCAGATCAAATTCAATTCCTTCCAGAGTCCTTGTAGAATCAGTTACAGGCCCAATCGGAGTAGGAGCTGTTGTAGGACAGCCTTGGTTTTCAACTGGTCCCGGAACGGTTACACACTTATCGTAAAGATCGATTACACCGTCAAGATCAGTATCAAGAGCTACACCTGCACCGTCCACTCTTGCACCTGCAGGAGTATCAAGCTGTCTGTCCCAATCGTCGCAAACACCGTCGTTATCAAGATCTCCTTTCTTACAAACTTCAATATCCTGGTTTTTGTTAGCCAAAACATCTAATTTATAGTAGATCTCCTGAAGCGGATCGTGCCACATTAAGTGAGATTCGTGTTTTCCAAGTTTAAGAGAAACCCCTAAAGTAGCATTAAAGAAGTTATCCGAAACCTGCTCTTCACGCTGGTTGATCGGATCGTATTTACGACCTCCACCATCGAATTCATCATCTCCGGTCATTACATACATTAATCTACCTTCTATGTCGATCCTTCTGTTTACTTTAAATTTCACACCGGCACCTGCCTGAGCGAACATTGAACCAAGCTGGAACGGCTTAATTTCCGCAGCCAGTCTTTGTCCTTTTTCATCCTTCTGGAAAGCTCTGTATGCTATTGTTCCCACACCTGCATATCCGTGTAAAGCCCATCTGTAAGGAGAATGGTTATCAACTCTTCTGAATAGGTTTGAGAAGTTAATATCTCCTAATAATGAGATCGCATCATATTGCGTTCTTGCACCTACGTGCTGAGTTGCAGAGGCATCACTAGGGGCAGAATCTTTGGTATTGAACCATCCTTGTCTGGTTTCACCTCTGTCATATTGTAGATTAATACCAAAAGCATGAGTAATAGCTTTATCAATACTCACATATGCAGAATAACCAAAAAGGTTTTTACCGTTTCCGTTTTTTATAGATGTTAAATCTGAAGACTGCATTAAAGGTACACCAGCACCGAAAGAGATTGCCCAATCGTTAAAACGTTTAGATTTATTGGTAAACGGGGAAACATTTGCAGAGCCCGATGAGAACGTATTTGGATATTGCCCGTTTGAAACTACCGCAGTTGAGTCCTGTGCAAAGGCAACTGTAGGAACAGTAAGTGCTAATGCAACAATTGCTAAACTTAATTTCATAGTGTATTTTTTATTTAGTTAATTAAATGATTTAGTTATAGTTATTTAGTTGTAGTTGGACAACCTTGGTTTTCAACCGGTCCCGGAACCGTTACACACTTATCATATAAATCGATTACGCCATCCAGATCCATGTCTAAAGCAACTCCGGCTCCGTCTACTCTTGCACCTGCAGGAGTATCAAGCTGTCTGTCCCAATCGTCGCATACTCCGTCGTTATCAAGATCTCCTTTTTCACAAACTACAAGATCTGTGCTTTTGTTTTCCAGAACATAGGCTCTGTAATAAGCTTCCTGAAGCGGATCGTGCCATGCAAGGTGAGAATTGTGTTTTCCTAATTTGAAAGAAACTCCCAGGTTAACAGTCCATGCATTGTCTGATCTTCTTTTATTAAGCATATTATATTTTGAAACTTTTGAAGTAACATCATAATCTGCCGGACCTGCGTTACCACCACCGTCGAATTCGTCGTCTCCACTGATGATATACATTGTTCTTGCTTCAATGTCGATAAGTTTCGAAACTTTATACTTCAAACCGGCACCAAACTGATAATAAACTGAGTTGATGTCTAATTTTTGGTTGATAAATAAAGGAATTCTGGCAGGAGTAGTGCTCCATCTGAATTCGTTATTATCATATAAAGAGGTATTATAGTTCATCAAACCGATACCTGCATAACCGTGCAGTGCCCATCTGTATGGAGAATGATTGTCTACTCTTCTTAAGAGATTAGAAAAGTTAACATCTCCCATTAAAGCAACCTGATTATATTTTGTTTTTGCTTCTGCAACTCCGGCAGCTACCCCTGCAGCTCCTTCAAGCTGCCCTCTCTGATTGGTTTCACCTCTCTGATAAATAAGGCTGATTCCTACAACGTGGTTAATCTGTTTGTCTAAGCTTACATAAGTGTTGTATCCCCAGTTGATCTTTTTATCTGTAATAGATTTAAGATCGGAGTGTACCATAAAAGCAGCACCTCCACCTACTGATACAGACCAGTCGTTAAATCTTTTAGCTTTTGTGTCGAAAGGTTGAACATTGGCAGAACCTGAAGAGAATGTATTTGGATACCTATCATTTGAAGTAACAGCTATACTATCTTGTGCGTAAGCAGCGATAGGCAACGTAGCCAATAATAATAAACCTAATTTCATACAATATGTTTTATGTTTTATTTGATAAAATGTTTTAATAATGTTCTGGAAAATTCTCTTTCAAAAAGATGCTTTTTGTGAGGAATTTCCAATCTTTCTGAGACAAATTTTAATTCATTATATGTAACGATATCTATGTCTATTACTCTATCAGAATATCCTCCTGAAGCTTTAGAATCGTTAGTTCTTCCCATTTCTTGTTCAATACTTTTAACAAAATCAAGCAGTTGAATAGGCGAAAGATGAGTCAACATTATCAGTGCAATATTACAAAAAATATTAGAACTGGCAAATTCTACAGGCTCGGATATTAAAAATTCACTTAATTTTAATATTTCATTTCCACCATTTTGCAGTTTTTTTATAGCGGTTTCGAGATTTTTTTTTTGATCTCCAAGATTACTTCCGAGTAACAAAACGACTTTATGTTGCGACATATTATTAAAATGATTGATTTATGAAAAGTTTTTTTAAAAATGTACTGGCAAATATAGTGGCAATTGTCATTTTATGCGCTGTGTTTTTCTTCTTTTTCGTCATCATGCTTGTGTTCAGCGCGATGGGAAGTGAGAAATCCGTAGTGGTAAAGAAAAATTCTGTCCTTACGATTAATTTAAAAACCAATATAATAGATAGTCCTACAGAAGAGCAGAAAGGACTTTTTAATATTAGTGAACAGACAAAAAATGTGTTGATTTATGATGCTATTGAAGCCATCGAAAAAGCAAAAACCGACGATAACATCAAAGGAATAAGCATTGAAGCCGATTATTTAAATGCAGGAATTACTCAGATTGACGATCTCAGAAATGCTATTCAAGATTTTAAAAAGAGTGGGAAATTTGTTTATGCTTATGGAAATACTGTTTCTCAGGCGGCTTATTATTTAGGATCGGTTGCAGATCAGTATTATCTTAATCCTTCGGGAATGATCGAGCTTAAAGGTCTGGCAACAGAAGTCGCTTTTTATAAAGATTTTGCCGATAAATACGGAATCGGGATTGAAGTCATCCGTCACGGAAAATTTAAATCTGCTGTTGAACCTTTTCTGAGAAACGATATTTCTCCGGAAAATAAAGAACAGTTAAGCACACTTTTAAATGATATCTGGAAAAACACTTCTTCAAGAATGGCGGTTTCCAGAAAAATGGATACGGCACAGTTCAGAACGGTGGTCGACAGTCTTTACGGGATGATTCCTGATTTAAGTTTAAAATATAAACTGGCAGATAAGCTTATTCAGAAAACAGAATACGATCAATTAATTAAATCGAAGTTAAATTTATCAGGAGACGATAAGTTAAATAAAATTTCTTTAGGAAAATATATTGCTTCTTATTCTGATGATGAAAAATCGGGAGACAGGGTAGCGGTTTTGTATGCTTCAGGTTCTATTAATGGGGGAGACGATTATAATGATATCCATTCCGAGAAATATATTAAATACATTAAAGAGCTTCAGGATAACGATGAAGTGAAAGCGGTTGTTTTCAGAATTAATTCTCCGGGAGGAAGTGCAAACGCTTCGGATGAAATTTTGTTTGAACTTCAGCAGTTGAAAAAGAAAAAAACATTAATTGTTTCCTTTGGAGATTATGCGGCTTCCGGAGGGTATTATATTGCAATGGCGGCAGATAAAATTTATTCTGAACCTAATACACTTACAGGATCTATCGGAGTTTTCGGAGTAATTCCTTACTTCAAAGATATTGCGAATAAAAACGGAATCCGTTCAGATATTGTCTCTACCAATGCGAATTCTCAATATTATTCTTCTTTAAACGGAGTTACACCTTACGGAGTGAGTTTGATTACAAGAAGTGTGGAAGGAACTTATAAAAGATTCGTGCATTTTGTAACACAGAATAGAAAACAGACGTTTGAACAGATCGACAGTGTAGGAGGAGGAAGAGTATGGAGCGGAACAAGAGCCAAACAGATTGGTCTTGTGGATGAATTGGGAACACTGAATGATGCTGTAAAATTTGCCGCTCAAAAAGCAGGATTAAAATCTTACGAAGTTTCTTCTTATCCTAAAAGCATGACCCCTTTCGAGCAGATCTTTAAAGATCTTAATGAAGATGATATTTCTGCAAGAGTGGTGAAAAACAAAATCGGAAAAGCAAATTATGAACTCTTAGAACAGATCGTAGAGGAAAGAAAACTACAGTCTGAAGTGAAAATGGAAATGCCTTACCAGATCAAAATCAACTAACTAAATTATATATATTTTACAAGAAACGGCGGATTTGAATTTCAAATCCGCCGTTTTAATTTTTATCCTAATCAAGTTTAGCTTTTTTTGGTAAGCATTCCGTAGATCCACAGAACAATTAAAGCGCCTCCCACAGAAAATATAATGGGCCAGAAGTGAAACATTCTTTCGTCGCTTGCTCCGCCTCCTCCAAAAACAGCATTGGCAATAAATCCGCCTACTAAGGCACCTATAATTCCTAAAATACAGGTCATTAACCAACCCATGTTTTGTTTGCCCGGCATAATCATTTTAGCCAAAGCTCCTACAACTAGTCCAAAGATAATCCAAAGAATAAATGTAAACATAATAATTATTTTTTTAAAATTAGTGTTAATAGATACAACTAATTTATAAAAAAATATTAGTTGTTATCTTTTCTTGAAAAAAGAATCTACAAATTCCGTACCATTAAACAACTGCAAATCCTGCATCTTCTCTCCAACGCCAATATATTTCACAGGAATCTGGAACTGGTCTGAAATTCCGATAACAACCCCTCCTTTAGCGGTTCCGTCTAATTTTGTTACGGCTAAAGCATTAACTTCCGTAGCGGCTGTAAACTGTTTTGCCTGTTCAAAAGCATTCTGACCGGTAGAACCGTCAAGAACCAGTAAAATCTCATGAGGAGCATCCGGAATGACCTTCTGCATTACTCTCTTGATTTTTGAAAGCTCGTTCATCAGGTTAATTTTGTTGTGAAGTCTTCCTGCCGTATCAATGATAACCACATCTGCATTTTGGGCAACCGCACTCTGTACGGTATCAAAAGCAACGGAAGCCGGATCTGATCCCATTTCCTGCTTTACAATAGGAACTCCGACTCTCTGACTCCAGATCACCAACTGATCTACTGCAGCGGCTCTGAAGGTATCTGCCGCTCCTAAAACGACCTTTTTTCCTTCTGAGGTAAACTGATGTGCCAGTTTTCCGATGGTGGTTGTTTTTCCTACCCCGTTTACACCGACAACCATAATGACGTAAGGCTTTTTGGAAGTGTCGATATTTCCGGTTCCGGCGTGTGGATTTTCAAGCAGAAGACCTGAGATTTCTTCACGAAGGATTTTATCAAGTTCGTTTACACCAACGTATTTGTCTCTTGCAACACGTTCTTCAATTCTTTCTATAATTTTGATGGTGGTAGATGCGCCAACGTCGGATGCAATGAGTACTTCTTCAAGATCATCAAGAACTTCATCATCTACTTTGCTTTTGCCGACTACGGCTTTCGTCATTTTTTCAAAGAAACCCTGGCTGGATTTTTCCAATCCTTTATCTAACGTTTCTTTTTCTTCTTTTTTAAAAATATTCTTAAACCAACTCATCTTATGAATTACGGAATTTTATGTTTTAATGATGGAAGCGGGAGATGGAGGATTAAAGTTTATAATCTTACTTTACAATGATATGTAATAAACTTCCGGCACCCAGCTTATGACTTCCAGATTAGATTAAAAGCAAAGATAACAAAAAAACTACCCAAAATATGAGTAGTTTTTTATATTGTAAATAAAGTGGAGATTATTTTTTCAAATAACCGTCAACTTCGTCTGCATTCATTACTTTTTCTTCGAAAACGTAAGCTCCTGATTTTGGAGACTTCACCATTTTCACCACTTTGGTCATTTTTTTAGACCCGGTTTGTAGGGTTGCTACTACTTTCTTTGCCATGGTAAATTATATTTTATAAATTACTTGATTTCTTTGTGAACTGTAACTTTCTTAAGAACAGGATTGTATTTTTTCAATTCCAATCTCTCTGTAGTGTTCTTTTTATTTTTTGTAGAAATGTATCTTGACATTCCTGGCATACCGCTTTCTTTGTGCTCTGTACATTCAAGGATTACTTGAACTCTGTTTCCTTTTTTTGCCATGATTTAGTTCTTTTTTATCAATCCGTTTCTAGTAGCTCTTTCAATAGCTTCCTCGATTCCAATCTTGTTAATCACTCTCAATCCATGAGCTGATACTTTCAGTGTTACGTGCTTATCCTGCTCCGGAAGGTAAAATTTCTTCTCTAATAAGTTAATTTCAAAACGACGCTTCGTTTTGTTATTAGCGTGAGAAACGTTGTTACCAACCATTGCACGCTTTCCTGTTATTTGGCAAATTCTTGACATATCTCGATGTTCTTATTTGTACTATAATATTTGAGTGTGCAAAATAACGAAGAATTTTTCAGATAGACAAATCTTTTACAAAATTATTTATAAATAATATACAGATTATTAATCCCGATTTCTGGTAATATCACTCACAGCACGCACTGGCTTTAAGAATGATCTGTTTCATATTCCGGAAATAATAATTTTAAGCCTTCTGTGTCTTTCTCTGAAACCAGCGGATTAAAAAATAAAACAGCAGAAATCCTAAAGCAAAAATGGAGAATCTTGACAGAAGATCTCCTGATCTCGTATAAAAAGTCATCCCGTCATACAGGTTTATTTTAGAAAATAAAGCGGTTTTATCGCCGTAAAAAGTATCTTCCATGATTTCCCCTTTCGCATTAATATGTGCTGAAATTCCACTGTTTGCAGCTCTTGCGATTTCTTTTCGGGTTTCAATAGCTCTTAATTTTGCGTAGGAAAGAAGCTGTTTATGCCCTTCTGTAACGCCCCACCAAGAATCGTTCGTCATGATGGCTAAAAAGTTCGCGCCTTTTTTTACATACTCTCCCGTAAATTCTCCGTAAATACTTTCATAACAGATGATCGGAGCAATTTTTCCTTTGTTGAAAGGATTTGAAAAAGCAACCCTTTCTTTATCGGTTCCCAGAGAAGCTACTGTTCCGCCCAGATTAATCATTGCATCGCCCAGAAGAGGCTTTAAATAATTCATATAAGGAAAAATTTCCACACCCGGAACCAGCTTTCCTTTGTGGTAGACTTCTACTTTCCGGTTCGGAATAACCTGTACCGCCGAATTAAAACTTTCCACCCAAAGTCCTGTATGAATCTGATAAGCTTCTTTCGGCAGATTTTTTTCACTTGTAAAAAAACGATGCGAAGAAATTCCTGTTGCGAAAATGGAACCCGGATGTTTGGCTAAAAACCCTTTAAGATTGTTTAAAATAACACTCTTTTCAAAAGCGGTTTCCGAAATAGAACCTCTTCCCGGAAGCGCAGTTTCGGGGGCAATGTAATAATCTATTTTTGTTTTAGAATTTCTTTCGGCAAGGCTTAGAAGATCGTTTTCGATGGTTAAGCTGTCCTGCGTATACTTTTCTGCATACGGATCCAGATCAGGCTGAAGCATCAGAACATTGACGCTTCCGATGGGTTTTTCATTAAAATTATTATATTTCACCACAGAAATAATCATCGGAATAATGATTAAAGCGGCAACAATGGAGCTATTTTTAATAAGTTCTTTTCTTTTTCTTCCTGCTTCCCAGATTCTTACGGTGTAGAAAATCAATACATTAATGAGCAGGATCCAAAAGCTTCCGCCGGTTGCGCCCAAAGTATCGTACCACTGGATAAGTTTAGGATAATCGGAAAAAACATTTCCCAGATTCAGCCATGGCCACGTTAATTCCCAGCCTAAATGGAACTTTTCAAAGCTCATCCAGATCGCAATCAGAAATCCTAAACCCCAATAGGTTCCCTGTGCATTTTTGTACCAGTGATAGCACTGGAAAACCAATGAATACAGGAAAGAATTGACCAGAACCGGAAATACAACCGCCATCATAGAATGGCTTCCGTCCGGATTTTTCGAACCATAAAGCCAGCCTGTTGTTACCACATTCCAGATCACAAAACAGAGGTAGGAAAGTCCGAAAACCACCCAGCTTTTTCTGTTGTAATCTGAAAATTTAGAGACGCCGTGTTCCATCATCAAAAGCGGAACAAGCGCAAAAAATATAAAAAACGGAACGCCGTAAGTAGGCCACGAAACGGACAAAAGCATCGCTGAAATGAGCGTAAGTAAAACGTATTTCATTAAATTGATTTAACATACAAATTTAATGTTTTTGAAATGAATAAATTTGCAAACGATGTTAAAGAAATCTTATAAAATTATTATTGTTCCTTACACGCTGTTTTTGCTGTATCTCATGTTTTTCGGGATGGGCAGAACGCAGATGGAAGATAATCTGTTAACCATAGAGCCGATATTTTCTACCATCAATTTCATTAAAGGATGTATTTCATGGAAAGAAATAGTGACTATTGTTGCGGGAAATGTGGTAATGTTTATTCCTTTCGGATTTCTAGGCTGGATTTTTCCCAGACTTCAGGATTTACAGAATCTCCTTTTTACGTTTATTTCGGCAATTACCATTGTGGAAGCGATTCAGTACTTTTCCAGAATGGGAATTTTTGAGGTGGATGATATTATTCTGAATACTTTTGGCGTGTTTTTAGGTTTTTTGATGAAGAATTTTATCGAAAAACGATTTCCAGACGGGATGGTTTGAAATATTTAAGAATACATCAACAGGAATGGGTTTTAGTTCATTATAATGATGAAAAAAACACAGTTCGGATAAGAAATAAGTTTAAATAATTGATTTGTAGTATTGTATTAATTTATCGCAAAGCAAAACAAAAGATTTTTTTACCTGTTAAAAGTTTGTAGCTAAACAAAGACACTTCGTTTATTTAAAAAAGACAAAATAGTATTACTTTAATAAGTTTTACGCCATTGTATATCTTAAAAGCTGAATTCCTGATAATTGAATCTTTTGGTTTAACCTTGCGGTTAAGAAGACTTATCCCGAACTCAGATTAAAAAAAGAAAATCGGCTTTAGCCGAAACTTAATATAAATTCAGGCTGAAGTCGATTTTTATTTATCCTCTGAAAAAGTCTGATTATCCATTCAGTTCCTTCGCACGTTTTTCTGCACTCAGAATTCCGTCCTTCAGAATTTCCTTTAAATTATTTTCATTGAACGATTTCAGGGCAGCTTCGGTTGTTCCGCCTTTGGAAGCCACATCTTTTATGAGTTCTTCCAGACTTTTATCCGAATTGTTGATTAAATGATACGCTCCCAACATCGTCTGTTTTACAAAAAGCTGGGAAAGATTTTCCTCAATTCCCATTTCTACCCCCGCTTTTATCATCGCATCGATAATATAGTAAAAATAGGCAGGTCCGCTTCCCGAAAGCGCCGTAACACTGTCCAACAATTCTTCATTTTCCAGATAAACAGATCTTCCGGTAGAATTTAATAGTCTCTCGATACTAATTAACTGGCTGAAAGAAATTCCTTCCGCAGAAGTGTAGCCTGTAATTCCCATTCCGAGAAGAGTAGGAGAGTTGGGCATGGCTCTTACAACCAATGGATGATTTAATAATTTCTGAATTTTCTCGATTTTAATTCCTGCCATAATCGATAAAACCATTTGGTTTTCTTTTAACTGAAACCGGAAATTTTCCGCTACGTGCTGAAAATCCTGAGGTTTTACGGCTATGATAATTAAATCTGCGTCTAAATCTTTCACTTCATCAAAAGTAGAGATCTTAGACTTTGGAAATTCTTCCGAGATTTTAGAAAATTTAGACTGGTTTCTTGTAATTAAATGCAGATTTTCAGGCTTTATCAGTTCGTATTTCAAAAAAGATTTTGAAAAGGATAAGCCCATATTTCCGGCTCCGAGAATTGCTATTTTCATATTTGTGTGTTTTTAAATAATCAGTTCAATTTATTTTTTTTAAAATAATTAATTCAGCTATTTACTAAATAGTATATTTCATTAATGATACTACTTTCAGCAGAATTTAATTTATAATTTTTTTTATATTTTGATAGTTGTTCTTTTAATAATTTTTTATCAATAGATTTAAACTTATCTAAGGGGTTAATCAAAATTTCTGGATCAAATTTCTCTATAATTTTTTCAATATTATCTAAAGCATTAATTCTAATATTTGGATTCTTTAAATTTCTGTTAAGAAGACTTTTCTTAATTTTAATCTTAATAGTTTTCCATTCCATACAACTTAATTAGCCCAAGTACTTTTTTTTGGTTTTTTACCTAAAGAAGCCTTTTTAACGGTATCGGTAGATTTATCAGTTTCTAATGTTATGTTGATATCATCCAAATAAATAACCCATCGATTATTATTTGTGCCAGTTAGAGTTTCCGGATTAGCTTTAGATTCATTGTAAATTACATCAAAGACTTTCATACCAATTAATGAAGATAATTGTTTTTCTTCTCCGTTAATTGATGTAAATTTCCCTTCTTGACAGCTTATTACAACTGCTAAGCTCAACAGGATAAAGTATTTTTTCATGATTATTTGAATTTCAAACCTTAATTTAATTCTATTAAATTAAAAAAATAATTTATGATAATTAAATAATATTCACCTCTCTTTCCAGTTCAATCCCGAATTTTTCTTTCACGGAATTAATAATTTCTGTTGAAAAATCAAAAATTTCCTTTCCGGTTGCGTTTCCGGTTGCGTTAACGATGACCAGAGCCTGTAATTTGTGAGAAGCAACGTTTCCTATTTGTTTTCCTTTCCAGCCGGATTGTTCAATTAGCCATCCTGCAGGAACTTTTACAGAATTTCCGTTCGGATATCCCGGAATATTTTCAAACTTCTGCTGTAATGCTTCAAACTGAGCCAAAGGAATCGTCGGATTTTTAAAGAAACTTCCCGCATTTCCTGTTTCTTTCGGATCGGGTAATTTGCTTTGCCGGATATTGATAACCGCTCCGGAAACATCCTGAATCGTAGGATTTTCAATACCTGAACTTTCGAGTTCAGACTGTATGGCGCCGTACTCTGTTTTGATTTTATGAATTCGGAAGGTAAGTCTGAACGAAACTTCTACAATCACATATTTTCCTTTTCCTTCCTGCTTAAAAATTGAGTCTCTGTACCCGAATCTGCATTTTTCAAGATCAAAAGTTTCAATTTCCAGTGTTTCAAGATTTAAAACCTTGCAGTCATAAAAAACATCTTTAATTTCAGTTCCGTAAGCTCCGATATTCTGCATCGGCGAAGTTCCTACGTTCCCCGGAATTAAAGAAAGATTTTCAAGTCCGCCCAAATTCTTATCCAGACAGAACATCACGAACTCGTGCCAGTTTTCGCCTGCTTTTGCCGTAACCAGAACTTCGTTTTCATTTACAGGCTGCACCGAAATTCCTTTCAGGTTTAATTTAATCACCAGTCCGTCAAAATCTTTTGTAAATAGAACATTGCTTCCGCCTCCTAAAAATAAAGTAGTAAGCGAATGAGAATTGGAGAAACTAATGGCTTCTTTCAGTTCTTCAACGGTATGTATTTCGGTGAAATATCTTGCTTTTACATCTACCCCGAAAGTATTGTATGGCTTTAGTGAATAATTTTCGTGCATTATTTTAGTTATATTCTGTTGGAAGAAGGACGTTAATCTGGTCTTTTAATTTCTGAAGCTGTTGATAATAAATGGTATCTGAATACGAATTTACATAAACGTGGTATTTTTTCGGTGTTCTGATCTGGAAAGTTTCATCAAATCCGTCAACCGGCTGTTTGCTGGGAGAGCTTTCGATTTTGTCTAACGTTTTTATATTAAGAGACGCCGTTACTCTTTTCCAGATTTGCGGGGTTATTGCAGATTTCCATTCTTTATGGATTTTCTTTGCTGAAACTCCCTGTTCTGCAAAAACAGAATCCTTGTTAATTTTTACGATTTTGTAATTTCCGAGATCTCCACCGATATCCGAATAGCTTATTGAAATAATTTCGTTGACGTTTCCTGAATAATTTTCTTCCTTTTTGCGGTTACATGAAAAAAATATCAGCAATAAAATAAATAGTGAGAACAATTTCAAACTATGATATTTTATTGCTGACATATTATGTTCGTTTAAATTAAAGACTGAATTCTGATTTGTATTTTTCAAGAGCATCTTTAAGGATTGCTGCGCTTCTTCTTAAATCTTCCTCTTTCAGAACGTAAGCAATTCTCACCTGCTTTTTCCCCAGTTCCGGATTGCTGTAGAATCCTCCTGCTGGAGCCACCATAATCGTTTCGTTGTTGTGGGAATAGCTTTCCAGAAGCCACTGCGCAAACTTTTCAGTATCGTCTACCGGAAGTTCCGCAACGCAGTAGAATGCGCCTTTCGGTTTTGGGCAGATTACTCCCGGAATGGCGTTCAGTAAATCGACAAGAACATTTCTTCTGTGGGTATATTCTTCTCTTACCGCTCTGATGTAAGCTCCGTCATTCTGGTGAGCTGCCGTTGCCGCGATCTGTCCCAATAAAACAGGGCTTAATCTTGCCTGTGCAAAAAGCATAGCCGCATCATGGATTTTTTTAGAACGGGTAATCATACATCCGATTCTTACGCCACACATTGAATAGCGTTTTGATTCTGAATCGATAATGATGCAGTTTTCTGCCAGTTCAGGAAAAGCCAGCATAGAAACCTGCTGTTTTCCGTCGTAAACATACTCTCTGTATACCTCGTCTGAAATAACTACGATGTCATATTTTAAAGCAATCTCTGCTAATTTCTGAAGTTCTTCACGGGTGTAAAGATAACCGGTAGGATTTCCGGGGTTGCAGATAACGATGGCTCTTGTTTTTTCGGTGATTTTTTTCTCAAATTCTTCAACCGGAGGAAGTGCAAAACCAGTATCAATGGTAGACGGAATTGCCACTACATTTACATTGAAAGTACTTGTAAATCCGTTGTAATTCGCATAATAAGGTTCAGGAATAATTACTTCATCACCATCATCACACAAAGTAGAAATGGCGAAATTTAAAGCTTCTGATCCTCCGTTGGTTACAATGAAATTATCCGGTGTAAGATCTGTGAAGTCCAAAGAATGATAATATTCTGTAAGTGCTTTTCTGTAGTCGATATTTCCTTCAGAAAGTGCATATTCCAATACTTTTAAATCGATATTTTTTAAAGCATTAAGTGCCGTTTCCGGAGTTTCAATATCCGGTTGCCCGATATTAAGGTGATAAACTTTTGTCCCTTTCTGCTTCGCTTTTAGCGCAAAAGGAACCAATTTTCTTACCGGCGATGGCGGCATGTGGAGTGCTCTGTTTGAAATATTCGGCATTGTTCAAAAAATTTGTATGGCAAAAATAAGATATAATTTCTCAATAAAGAAATAAAGCTTATAAAGAAAGAATTTTAACGGGTTAAGTTGAATGATTTGCTTTAAGGGTTTCTGTAAAGTGAATATTTCCTTAATATATAGATACAGAAAGTGTTTTATTAATAAATTATTTTACTTTTGCGCGGAACTTAAATAGATATATGAAGAAATTAAATTTACTTTTTCCTGTCGTTTTGTTTTCGGTTCAGTCTGTATTCGGACAGAGAATTGATAAAGAAACCATCAGTTTTCAGTTGCTGAAAGAGCCTGTTTTTACAACAGATCTTGCCAACAGAAATTACACCATCACGGTAAAATCTCCTTATAATATTACAAAAGATGATGTTTTAAGGATGTCTAAAGAAGAGTATCAGAATCAGGTAAATAATTATCAGACGAATGTAGAAACAGCAAAGATCGAACATCAGGAAAGGCTGAAAGATTATGAAGCAGAAGTGAAAAAGCTTCAGGAGAAATTCAAGCTTGAATCTGCCGAGTACAATAAATTATCTGCGGTTGAAAAAATAGCCGCTGTAAACGGAGCGCCAATTTTAAGGCTGCCTTCAAGACCTGTTCTCAATATTCCGCCGATGCCGGTGTACAGACAGCCCGATCTTAAAGATGCTCTCATTGTTGATAATAAAATTCTTGCTTCACAGATGGATGTAGCGGGTTTTTCTAAAGGCGGGAACTATCTTGATGTGCTTGTTGAAATGGAGAGAACCAATTTTCAGGACAATCAGGGAAAAACATTTGCCAATCAGCCGGTACGAATTGTCGGAAAACAGAACGGAGTGGTGAAATTAGACAAAACCTATTTTTCAGACTTTGCAGAAATTGCAAGTGTACCTACAAATGAAATTAACCTCAATGTCCACGAAAAAAGGTATCTGCAGAGAACAATGGACCGGACAAGAAATATCATCAACGACAATTTCGGATATCAGACCATCAATTCATCGGTAACTTTAGAAACGGTAAAAAATAAAGGGGATTACGATGATCTGGAAAAAGCATATATCTATGTAACCACCAATCTTAAAAAGCTTCAGGCAAAATCCGATTACGCTCCCAATAAAGTAGCCATGGAAAATATGCAGAAGGGAATCGAAATGTGGAAAACAGCGCTTGGAAAAGTCAATTACAACGATAAAAAGGCCCTTTACAACCAGAAAATAGGAGAGTACCTTTACTTCAATTTAATAAGGCTGAATCTTGCTTTGGGAAATTACACGGAAGCAGAAAAATATTTAAACGAACTTCAGGAACATTTGGTAGACATTAAGCTGTCTTATGATGCCAACCTTGAATTGAAAAGATTAGAAGAAAAAATTTATAATAACTAAAGAAAATAATATGATTAAACAGATTATTGCCTCTGTAATGATTACCGCTTCTGTATGCGCATTTCCATAGGTAAAAGTGGTGGAGGGAACAAAATTTACTACGGACGACAATCTTGAAACCGACGAAAAGCTGGTTTTGGCAGATGATTACAATTCTTATATGTTCAGCGCGATTAATATCGACGGATTGATGAGAAACGTATTTCCGCATAAAAAACTGCTGATGAGAAAACTCGATCAGAACGGAAGCCTTGTAGATACTTACATTCAGGATTACGCGAATAAAACCAACGGTGTTCTTCACAATTATCTGGGTTCTCAGCAGATTGATGAAGACCGATTTGTGGCATTTACGGAAGAATATTTCGGAAAAGAAAACAGAAAAGAAGTTTTTCAGCACGTCTTCAGTAAAAAATCGGGAACGTTTACCACAAAAAGTATCGCGAAATATACAATTGAATCTACTAACAAATCGGGAACGACCTACGTGGTTTTTTCTGAGAACGGAAAATATGCAGCCGTTTTCAACGACCGATATGCCACGAAAAAAACGGATAACATCAATGATGCTTTGGTGATTGATTTAAGAACATTAACGCCGCTTTGGAACAAAGAAATTTCTCTAAGCAGCGATTATGTGGAAAAATCTTTGACCTTAACCAACTCCGGAAAAATTGTACTGCTTCGTAAAGCCGCAGGCTGGAAAGAATCTTATAAAATAGAGATGGTTTCCAACACGGAAGATAAAGATCTGCCTTTTGACGATAAATATATTCCTGAAAAATTATATGCCATCAGCAAAAATGACAGCGATTATCTGGTAACCTTCGGAAGAAAAAATCAGGCAGTTACGATGGGCGGAAGTACCTTCGGAACAGTGATGTTCTACGACATCAAATCCGGAAAAGCCGTAATCAGCAATACCAATCTTGCGGGTGCTAAAGATATGAACGATGTGAAAGTGATTAAAACCATCGTAAAAGGAGATGAGGTTTTAATGGCGGTGCAGCAGGAAACAATTTCGAGACCGATGCCGACTGCAATGAACCGTTTTCCGGATCCTGGATATAAGCTTGATGTGGGTGTTTTAATGAAATTCAATAAAGAAGGAGAAGTAAAGCAGTTTGTACCGCTTGGAAGCAATCCTTCGGGAAGAAGAGTTCAGGTAATTGAATCCGGAGACAATCTGTATGTTTCTGCATTCTATCCGAAAGGAGCATTCGGAAATACAGGTTTCTCCATGAAATCTTTCGATTTTGGCACTCTGGCTCCGAAAGAACTTACACTCGATTATAAAGGAAGAAATTTCTTCCAGAATTATGGTTTTACAGACGGAAACTTAGTACAATTTGTTCCTGCAAACAATAAATTGTTGTTTCTGGACAAAAACGGGAAAGACGTTCAGATGTTCAGCGTTTACAATTTTGTAAAATAATTTAATCAAAATAATATTGAAAGAATCAGCCTTAAATTTTTAGGGCTGATTTTTTTTGATTTAAAAATAGTTTCAGTTTGAAGATGAGAAATCGTTGCAAAACCATAAAATCGAATATTCTCAAAACCCATATTCTTCGTTAAGTGTAACGGCTTTGTGAAACTAAAAAGATTTAATAATTAAAAAAATCCTTAGTGAGCATTGTGTTCAATTAAGCAATCGCCTTTCCAGAGCCACCGCCGAAAGGAGGAACCCTTCGGGAACAGCCGAAACCATCTCGCCAAAAGGAATAAACTTTCGGAACTCTCCGAGAATATTCCGCCCAAGATTATATACTATCGGGAACTCCCGAAATCATCTCGCCAAAAGGAATATAATTTCGGAAACCTCCGAAGCTAAAACGCCAGTGTGAGTATATTTTACGAACTTCTTTAAATTAATTTCGGAATTAACCGCAAAAGATGCAAAAGATAATGATAAAGCGAATTTCCTGAACAATCAAAGCACTCAAAAGAATAAAAATTAAAAATTTTTAAAAACTATTGTGATCCTTTTTATTTATAATCGCCAGCTTTAAATAAACATTTAGTTCATCTTTTGAACCTTTTGCGGTTAAATAAAAAGTGTAAACTGATTTCATAACTAAAAATTCTTCGTGTGCTTTGTTCTAAATTATGCATGAAGATTAAAAACTTCGAATCAAAAAAGTTAAAACAAAGTAATTCATTTAAAATCCTGTTCCGCTAAATTTTTGTTAATTTGGAGAATTAATAAAACTGAAAAATATGCAGATTCCATCCGTTTCCGTTGACGACTATATTTCCCAGATTCCCGAAGAAAGACAGGAAATATTCAGAAAGATGTTTAATACAATTAACGATAATTTACCCGAAGGTTTTACGCAGGGCTCAAGCTACGGAATGATCGGTTGGGCGGTTCCTCTGGAAACGTATCCCGACGGTTATCACTGTACACCCGGATCGCCTTTGCCTTTCATCAGCATTGCTTCCCAGAAAAATTTCGTTGCGTTGTATCACATGGGAATGTATGCGAAACCCGAACTGCTGAACTGGTTTGTAGAAGAATTTCCGAAACATTCCAAAAAAAAGCTGGATATGGGGAAATCCTGCGTCCGCTTCAAAAAAATGGAAGATATTCCGATGGAATTACTGGCAGAAATGAGCCGAAAAATGACTGTTGAAGAATGGATTGATATTTATGAAACCAATTTTAAAAAGAAATAATTTTTTACTGAAAGTCTTTACGGTTTTTTTCCTTTTTTTCCTGATTATAGCCTGTAAAAACTCGCAGGTTTCAGGTTTGAAAAACGGAGATTTACTTTTTGTAACGGCAAAAGAAACGGGACTTTCAGGGGCAATCAATAATGTCACCCAAAAGCAGAAAAATGCTTCCTTCGACCACATCGGTATTGTGGAAAAAAGTAAAGACGGAATTTTCGTGCTTCATGC
Organism: Chryseobacterium sp. VD8; assembly: GCF_037149975.1. NCBI lineage: Bacteria > Pseudomonadati > Bacteroidota > Flavobacteriia > Flavobacteriales > Weeksellaceae > Chryseobacterium > Chryseobacterium sp. VD8. The sequence continues at coordinate 23,783 of NZ_JBBCQL010000042.1, forward strand.
CGCTCCAAAAGGCGGTTCGCAAAAGCAGGAGATAAAAGATTTCCTGAAAGATCAGTCTGAGGAAGGACAGCGGATTATAGTATACCGTCTGAAATCCGAATACCAGAAATCGATTCCTTCCGCGCTTGAAAAGGCAGAATCGATGGTAGGTAAACCTTATAATTTCAATTATATTCTGGACGAAAATTACTATTACTGTTCAGATTTCATAGAAAGAGCTTTTCGGCAGGATCATATTTTTAAATTGGAACCGATGACGTTTATTGATCCGAAAACAGGAAAAACCAATGTTTTTTGGGAAGAATTCTATCAAAAGAAAAATCTCAAAGTTCCTGAAGGAGAGTTAGGCTGTAATCCAAATGGTCTGGCTGCTTCCGAAAAGCTGGAAAGAATAATGGAACTAAATAAAAAATAAATTATATTCAGATTGAATAAGAACGGGCTAAGCTCGTTTTTTTTATGAAAAAAAATCAAATGATTTTAACCTAAAATTAAACATCACCGCAAAAATGTAATAAAATTAAAAAAATATTACCCTACTAATTTGGTAGACTAATATTTTTTTCTATTTTTGTCATACAATTAACGCAGAGAAATAAGATGCAGATTCTGAAACTCAGTTTTCTCTGAAAGTCTAACCTTAAAATATTGAGTTATGATTACACCAAATCCGGGACTACAGGTTTTGCCAAACCCATTAAATGTGCCAAAAAAAGAGTGGATACTTGAAATAGAGCTGAATGGCAAAATGAAATTTGAACATTTAATGAATACCATTTACCAACAGTTCGGGATTTGTCACAAAGTGTTATCTGCAAATGTTGAGTATGTGGACGGAAGAAGTTTCGGTACAGTTCAGTTATATATTAATGTAACTTCAGAAGATTTTAAGAAGTTAGAATTTTATCTTGAAAAAAATAGGCTTTTGAGTACTACTGTAGAATATATCTGCAGAAAGTACACTTAAGAGATTCATATAGTTTTAATTACGACAAACGACCGTTGCATTTTTGTGAACGGTCGTTTTTATTTTTCGTTAAAAATTAAGGTTCTCTTAAATTTTTTATAATTCTTTTTTACATCTTATTTTAGCCTGAGTTCGGGATAAGTCTTTTTAAACGCCATGTTAAACATAGAGATTCAATTATCAGGAATTCAGCTTTTAAGATATAAAAAGGCGTAAAATTGATCAAAGTAATACCATTTTTGTTTTTCTTTGCGATAAATTAATATAATGCGATAAATCAATTATTTAAATTTATTTCTTATCCCGAACTGAGGTTATTTTAGAAGAAAAGGCAAATAAAATTTGCTTCACGAAGCCAGAGATCACAGGCTGATCAAATCAGCTTATTCTTTACTCACTTTATAACAAGGAATATAAGTGTAATTTTTGCGAAAAAAAAGACCACTATAAAAAGTGGTCTCAATATTTTAAAATAAAAATTAAATTCTTTCAATATCCGCTCCGATTGCTTTCAGTCTGCCGTCGATATTTTCATATCCTCTGTCGATCTGTTCAATATTGTGAATAATAGATTTTCCTTCTGCGGAAAGCGCAGCAATTAACAGTGCATTTCCTGCTCTGATGTCAGGAGAAACCATCGTCGTTCCTCTCAGCGGAGTTTCCTGATTAAGCCCGATTACTGTTGCTCTGTGCGGATCGCAAAGGATAATCTGCGCACCCATATCAATCAGCTTATCCACGAAGAATAATCTGGATTCAAACATTTTCTGGTGAACGAGAATGCTTCCTTTTGCCTGAGTTGCCACGACTAAAATAATCGATAATAAATCGGGTGTAAATCCTGGCCACGGAGCGTCGGAAATCGTTAAAATAGATCCGTCGATAAATTTTTGAATTTTATAATTTTCCTGAGCCGGAATAAAAATATCGTCATTGCTCTGCTCAAGCTGAATCCCGAGCTTTCTGAACGTATTCGGAATAACACCAAGCTGGTTCCAGTTAACGTTTTTAATGGTAATTTCAGATTTCGTCATCGCAGCCAGACCAATCCAGGACCCGATTTCCACCATGTCCGGAAGCATTGTGTGCTCCGTTCCGTGAAGATGAGAAACGCCTTCAATAGTTAATAAATTGGAACCGATTCCTGAAATATTGGCTCCCATTCTGTTCAGCATTTTACAAAGCTGCTGAAGATAAGGTTCGCATGCAGCGTTATAAATTCTGGTTTTTCCTTTTGCCAAAGCGGCAGCCATTACAATATTTGCCGTTCCCGTAACGGAAGCTTCTTCAAGCAAAATAAACTTCCC